>JBBDQU010000061.1 GCA_040905865.1 Alphaproteobacteria bacterium | reverse complement strand
CGGCGGCAAGGAAAAATATTCCCTCTTGCAACTTAACGCCTAATGGGTGTCACCGATTCTCCGATTCTCATGGAGATACTCACTATGTGATGGCCAGGTAGATCAACCGAACCGCCGATTTGCGCCATCAACTGAAATCAAGCGCCCGATGATTTGATGCCCCATGCTCTCGCCTTGAATACTATCGAGCCGTCTTTTGCGCGAGGGAGATCCTCGTTTAATTTATCTTTGAGTTGCTGTCGGGCTGCGGCATCGAGGTTCATGCAGTAACCCGGTGCTGGCCCTGCTCCCAGGGTGAATGGATACCAATAGTCTTCGAAATCTTTGAAAACTGTTGGCACCTCAATCGGCGTACAATTAATTGAAGTCAGGCCTACGCTCTGTACCAAGTCAGTTAAGATATCCGGCGTGCAAAAAGGAAAACGCCTATTCTCGTTAAGGCTCAGCGCACCGGGGTCGAGCGCTGTCGCGGCAGTCCAAAACGCACGCATAAACTCCACGCCGCCGCCGGGATAATCCCAGACGTAGAATCCTATTGTCCCACCGGGGCGGACTACCCGCTTCATCTCCGATAGTGCCAATTCCCTGTCGGGTATAAAATTCAACACTAGCGCAGAAGCAACAATGTCTCGACTCGCTGTCTCCAATGCGAGGGCCTGAGCATCCCCGACTTTGAATACGGCGCGCTCATCCGGCACGTTTTTTCGCGCGGTCGAGACAAAACCTTCGGACGGGTCTATGGAGATCAGGCTACGCGGGTTGCAGCGGTCCACGATCGTCGCTGATAGTGCACCACTGCCACAGCCTACCTCCAGCCAATCCAAATCGTCCGCCGCGCCTAGCCAGTCGAGAAAGAGCGGGGCGATACGTCGGCTCCAACGACCCATATAGGCTTCATAGCTGTCGCCAGCTTGCCATGCGTCGTGACGGGTTAGTTCAGCCATTAGTCGGACCTCCAATTGTGGTGCTCTTCGACCCACTATGCCGGATGCGACGTTACGCCCTTCTTCATGAACTGCACAGCCGATTCCCGTTCGGTATAAAGTCCGCTTCGAGTCAGCCGGTTGTTTGAATTGACGGGAAATACGGTGACGCTGCACCCCTGTAATGAATTTGGTAAACTGGCACTGTATTCTGCCGTTTCGACCATCCAGACCCCGATTACCAATGAGCTTGCGAATCTAGGCTGCGCCTGAGTCGGATGATTAACCGGCGTCGTATACCAGACGGTACTGCACGCGCATCATTGCCAGCCTTCGGTAGAAATTGAGCAGGTCGCGCGCCGGACTGGTCATTCGTTCGTAGCCGGACATGAAGGCGACGATGGTGCCGATCTCGGTCTGGCCCTGAATGACAAGCCAGCCCCCCACCATAAGGACGCTCAGCGGACCCATATGGTTGATCAGATTGTTGAGCCCCTTAGTGGCATGCTTGATCAACGCAAAGCGCAGGCGTAACCGGTATATCCGCTCGATGAAACTGTCTGGATCCGCATCCTTGCCCGCTTCACCGCGGCCGTTGCTGAGAACGCACTGGCCGAGCTCGCGCGCGGCCGTGATTTTCTTCTCCGACAGGCGGTTGAGAACAGGCTGAGACAGGGCGACCACGATCGTCGATGGGACAAGAAATGCGATGGCAACGGCTGCAATGATCGGCTCCACGGCCAGCATGTAACCGCCGACGCTCATAACGATACCGGCTTGCAGCAACGGAAATGCGATGGATTCGGCGACGAAGCCGCCGACCTTCTCGGCTTCTGAGGAAATAATCGACTGCGCCGTACCTTCGTCTGGATCGGCGTTGAAGTCGTCGCTGTGTGCTATCCTGGTGCGGAGGATTCGGGTGACGCCTTCGGCGACGCGGTCAAGATAGATATTGCGCAGGAACTTCAGGATTCCGTGCCCCGCAACGACAGCGAAATAGAGCCCGCCGAGCAGAACCAGCAGGCTCACGTCCTCGCCCGCCACTGCGCCATCGACAATCCGCCGCTGGAGCTCCAGTGGCACCAGCGTGATCGGGAACACCAGAACGGTAAGCAGGCACAATCGCACCTGTTGCTTCGCACTCACTTTGGAAACGTAAGTATAGAGCGACTTTGGCATCGTCTGGAGCGGCTTGTCGCGCACGGAGGGTAAAGCCGCGCAATACAACTCGGACAGCACCGTATTATTTGCCATGGAATTCTCCTCGACATGGGATGGCAGCGCGCGGCGACAGGTCATCTGCGGAGCATGCGCAGGAAGGCCACCGTAGATCGCAGCGACACGCGGTGGTTACCAATTACAGGGGCGCTGCACTATTTTTACTAAGGACAGAAAAATCGATCCATCCCTGAATTGCATACTACCGACTGGCATGGATTATCGGGTCAAACCCGATAATGACTGTGATTGGATATTATGGTGCAAGTTTATTATGCACACGAATTATGCCAAGGATGCAGGCAAGCCGCGTCTCCCCCGCCTTGTCCTGTCCGTCATTTCCTGTCACGTCACCCGGCGCGGGAGCCGGCGTGCGCAATGATACATGCGGATGGAATGGCGCGCCCGCCAGCCTTGTGAAGCCCGCGGCCCGGGCGGTACACTCGCCCGCTTTTCAACGATAACAGGGGATAGCGGTTAATGGCGGCGGATTATGTGATTGTGGGCGCCGGGTCGGCGGGGTGCGTGCTGGCGAACCGGCTGAGCGCGGGCGGCGACCGGGTCGTGCTGCTGGAGGCCGGGCCGAAGGACAGTCACCCCATGATCCATATTCCCGCCGGGCTGCGGTCCCTGCTGGCGCATCCGGTGCTCAACTGGAACTATTCCACCGAAGGCGAGGACGGCACCGGCGGCCGCCGCATCCACTGGCCGCGCGGCAAGACGCTGGGCGGGTCCAGTTCGATCAACGGCATGATCTATGTGCGCGGCAACCCGGCGGATTACGACGGCTGGGCGCAGCGCGGCTGCCGCGGCTGGAGCTTCGATGACGTGCTGCCCTATTTCAAAAAGTCGGAAACCTATCGCAACGGCGGCGACAGGGCGGTACGCGGCGACAGCGGCGAGTTGCAGGTCGAGGATTACCGCACGATCCTGCCGCTGACCCACAAATTCGTCGAAGCGGCGCAGCAGGCCGGTTTCCCGGTAACCGAGGACTATAACGGCAGGCAGCAGGCCGGCGTCGGCTATTGCCAGAACACCCGCATCGGCCGGCGGCGCGGCTCCACGGCCGCAACCTTCCTGAAGGCGGCGAAGAAACGCCCGAACCTGGAAATCGAAACCGGGGCAATGGCGACGAGGCTTCTGTTCGAAGGCCGGCGCTGCGTGGGCGTCGCGTTCCGCCAGCGCGGACAGGACCGTGAAATCCGGGCGGCAAAGGAAGTGCTGGTCTGCGGCGGCGCGGTGAATTCGCCGCATCTGCTGCAGATTTCAGGCGTGGGGCCGGGCGCGCATCTGCAATCCATCGGCGTCGATACGGTGCACGACCTGCCCGGCGTCGGCGGCAACATGTCGGATCATTACATCGTGCGGATTTCGCATCGGGTAAAGGATGCGGTCACGATCAATGAGCTGGCGCGCTTTCCCCGCGTCGTGCCCGAAGTGTTCAAATGGGTGTTCCAGGGCAGTGGCGCGCTGACCTTCGGCGCCACCAGCGCGATGGTGTTCTGCACCAGCCGCGAAGGGCTGGCCAGCCCCGACCTGCAGCTCCTGTTCGCGCCCTGCAGCTTCAGCGGCGAAGCCATCGGCGCCTTCGAGCGCCAGCCCGGCGCCGGTGTCGCGGTCTGCCCGACGCGGCCCGAAAGCCGCGGCAGCATCATGGCCGCCAGCGGCGACCCGTTTCAGGCGCCGCTGATCAGGCCGAACTACATGTCGGCCGAAAACGACAGCCATGTCATGCTGGCGGGAATCCGGCACACGCGGCGGATCCTCGAATCGCCGGCCTTCGCGGCGTTCTCGGGCGGTGAAACCCGGCCGGACCGGCCCATCGAAACGCCCGAAGACGCCAGGCAGTATGCGCGCGAAACCGGCACCACGATCTATCACCCGGTCGGAACCTGCAGGATGGGCGAAGACCCCCTGGCGGTCGTCGATTCGCGCCTTCGGGTACATGGCATGGCCGGAATCCGGGTCGTGGACGCCTCGGTCATGCCGGAAGTGACGACGGGGAATACCAATGCGCCGACGATCATGATCGCGGAAAAAGGCGCGGCCATGATTCTGCAGGACAATGCCGGCTGAACGCCGGTTTCGCGTCGTTGCTGACTGACTGTCAGTCGGCGGCTTCACCTTTCTTGCGCGCCTGATAGCGGTCGATTTCGCTCTGGATCGCGTCGGCCGCCTGTCCGACAAACCTGTCGCGATTGGCGAAGCTGAAATCGTAGCTGTAGTCGCGCATGTCGTTGCTGCGCTGGAAATGCGGAAAGACATACCGCGAGATCAGTTCGTAATTCCGTTTCGTCGCATCGAAATCGGCCCAGTTATGCGCCAGTTGCATCAGCGAGCCGAAGCCGCCGGCGCCCTTCAGCAGGGTTTCGATATATTCGATGGCGTCGTCCGGCGTGCCGATAATCGCATTCTTGGTTTCCATCAGCCATTCATACGGGTCGTCGATGCCGGCCGGAATGATCGGGAAGGTCGCGATGTCGCGGAAATACTGCGCGAAATTTTCCAGCCCGAACCGGACGTTCTCCCGCGCCTTCTCCCGCGTTTCGGCGATATGCATCAAGGTGACCAGCCGCCAGTTCCTGCGATGGACGGTCTTGCCGTTTTCCGTCGCCGCCTCCTCGCACATGCGCCAGTTCTCCGCATGCTTGGTCAGGGCCTCGTCGCCGGTGCCGCCGATCGACAGCATGCCCAGCCCGTGTTTGCCCGCCGCCAGCGCGCCCGACGGCGACCGCGCGCAGGCCACGGCCATTTCGGTCCGCGGCTGCGTATAGGGCCGAAGCTGCAGATGCGCGTCCCTTACCTCGAACCAGTCGGTTTTCTGCGTCACGGATTCCCCGTCCAGCAGCCGCACCAGAACGTCCAGCGATTCGTTCATCATGCGGCGCTGGGCTTCCGGGTCGATCCCCATGCGATAGGCGTCGCCGGTCAGCGCGCCCGGCCCCACCCCCAGCATGCACCGGCCCCGGGTCATGTGGTCGAGCTGCACCATGCGGCCCGCCACCGTGAACGGGTGGTGATACGGCAGCGACACGACGCCCGTACCCAGCCGGATGTGCTTCGTGCGTTCCGCCGCGCCGGCGATGAACATTTCCGGGCAGGCGATCAGTTCGTAACCGCCGGAATGATGCTCGCCGATCCATGCCTCGTGGTAGCCGAGCATGTCCAGATGCTCCAGTAGCTGCATGTCCCGTTCAATGGCCATGGTCGGGTTTTCGTCCATGGCATGGAATGGCGCCAGAAAGATACCGAATTTCAGGTAGTTGTCCGGAATCAGCGAACGTGCGTCTGCGGGGTCGGTCATGTATATTCCTCTTGGGCCCGGCGATTCGGAACCGTATCGTCGTATTTGATGACGCAATCATAGCGCAAAGCGAGGGGGCGCAGCCAGTCCATCTGCAGGGCAGGCGTCTTCTCCCCACGGATGCTCGCAAGCCGGGAAAGGCTGCGTCTCCCCACGGATGCTCGCAAGCCGGGAAAGGCTGCGTCGCGTTGGCTGTATGGGCGCGGGTGCTATATCTTCAACAAGACAGATCGGATTCATGTACCTGATTGGATCGCCAAACGCGATTCCAACCTCGCACGACCTGATCTAGTATCGTCGCGGCTTAAATCAATAATAACGGAGGGAATGGTCATGTCGGTCGTCATCGGAAGCGGCGATTACAGGTACAGGGTCGATACGGAATGGGGGAAACTGCCGGACGGCTGGTCGTTTACCGACGTTGCCGCGGTTGCCGTCGACCACAAGGACAATGTCTACGTCTTCAATCGGGGTGAACATCCGATGATCGTGTTTGACCGCGAGGGCAATTTCCTCCGGTCCTGGGGCGAAGACATCTTCTCCAAGGCGCACGGGCTGCATATCGGTCCGAACGAAACCCTGTACTGCACCGATGACGGTGACCACACGATGCGCGCCTGCACGCTGGACGGCAAGGTGCTGATGACCATCGGTACCTCAAACAAGCCTGCGCCATATATGTCGGGTCTGCCTTTCCACCGCTGCACGCACACGGCCTTGTCGCCGGACGGCGACATCTACGTGTCGGACGGCTACGGCAATCCCCGTGTCCACAAATATTCGCCCGACGGTAGGCTGCTGTTTTCCTGGGGTGAATCGGGGGTCGAGCCGGGACAGTTCAACCTGCCGCATAACATATGCTGCGATGCCGATGGCTGGGTCTATGTCGCGGACCGGGAAAACCACCGCATCCAGGTGTTTGACGGTAACGGCAAGTTCGAAACCCAGTGGCACAACATGCACCGGCCCAGCGGGCTGTGCATGGAAACCTGCTCGGATCCGTTGTGCTATGTCGGGGAAATCGGTCCAGGCATGCAGGTCAATATCGAGGCGCCGAATCTGGGGCCGCGCGTGACGGTGATGACCAACAAGGGCGAGGTGCTGGCGCGGGTCGGCGATATCCGCGCCGGGCGCGAACCGCATCAGTTCATTTCGCCGCACGGGCTGGCCGTCGACAGCCACGGCGATCTCTATGTCGGTGAAGTCGCCTTCACGGCATGGCCGCGCTTTCCCTTCGCCATGGGCAATCCACCGCCGGCCGACCTGCGCAGCATGCGGAAACTGGTCCGGGTCCGCGATTAAAGGGCGCAGGCGGAAAGCGGAAATACGGTTAATGGCGCGAGTTTCGATGGACTCTTGCCATTGACTTCCCACGGAAATTCTCTACATAGCAGGTATACGTGTTGCATTTGTTTTGTGTTACTTGAATAGCCGGTACGCCGATTAGCCTTGTTATCCCCTGACAATGTGAACGTTATGAACGCGTTGAAGCGTGGTGCGACAGCGCAGAGTTGAGACATGTTAGAGGAAATGACTATGGCTACTGGTACAGTTAAGTGGTTCAACCCGACCAAGGGTTTCGGATTTATCGAGCCGGAAGGCGGCGGTAACGACGCATTCGTTCACATCTCGGCCGTTGAGCGCGCCGGACTGCGCACGCTCAACGAAGGCCAGAAGGTCTCCTATGAGCTTCAGGCCGGTCAGAACGGAAAGTCTTCCGCGGAAGATCTCTCCGTCATCGACTAGTTAGGCTTGACGCCGCCTCCTGCTTCGGCGGGGGGCGGCTGTCGCTTGTTACAGTTGTCCTCGCCTGGCGAGGCATGGACCCGGCAATATGCCCGGTCGCTACTCAGATCAGATGGAAACCGGGCAATGGCTCGCAAGAAGCCCAAGGGCAAGGGCGCCGCGTTCATGGCGTTCAATGTTACCTATGAAGACGGTATGGTGACCTCGAACCGACGGATTTCGAGCGATCTGCTGGACCAGTCGTTCGGCGACTCGATCCAGGATCTCGCCCGCACCGCGATCGAGGATCAGGACAATGAAATTGCCCAACGCTCCGGCCAGCGCCGCGCGAAGATCAAGGCTATCGCCCCTGCCTGACGCCGCCGATGCTAAATTTCCAGTCAAACACGATCTGATCTGGCGTCAAAGCAATTTATCTTTACTTTCCAACAACAAAAGCGCTTTAGTGCCCGGAATAATACGCCCGTTCAGGCTAGGTTCAGGTCAGTCTCATTCCGGTACATGGGGGCGTTTTAAACAGACCGGCCTTCGCAATCGGCGGGCCGCGTCGATACAGCACGCATGATGCCTGTCACCGCGCCGCAAGCGACGCGCCGGTCGGGCGGTTCATTCGGGAAAGAACGGCGTTACATGACGGATTTCAAGGGCCTTGAACTGGCCGAACCGATTCTGAAAGCGATTTCGGGCGAAGGATACACATCCGCTACCCCGATTCAGGCACAGGCCATTCCGCCCCTGATGCAGGGCCGCGACCTTCTGGGTATCGCGCAAACCGGAACGGGAAAGACCGCCGCATTCGCGCTGCCCCTGCTGCACCGGTTGCTGCAGAATCCGGGACCGCGCCAGCGCGGCCAGGCCCGCGCGCTCATACTGGCCCCGACGCGGGAACTGGCGAGCCAGATAGCCGACAGCCTGCGCCGCTACGGGCGTCTTGCGCCGCTGCGCGCGGCGGTGGTTTTCGGCGGGTCTCCCAAGCGGGCGCAGATCAGGACCCTGAACCAGGGCGTCGATGTTCTGGTGGCGACACCGGGCCGTCTTCTCGACCTGATGAAACTGGGCCATCTCCATCTCAACGCGGTTGAAATCTTCGTCCTCGATGAAGCGGACCGGATGCTCGATATGGGCTTCATCCCCGATGTAAAGAAAATAGCCGCCGCCCTGCCCAGGCAGCGCCAGACGGTGATGTTTTCCGCAACGATGCCGAAATCGATCCAGGGGCTGGCCGACGGGCTGTTGCGCAACCCCGTCCGGATCGATGCCGCGCCGGCCTCGACGACCGTCGAAAAGGTGACGCAGCAGGTCTATTTCGTTCACAAGGACAAGAAACAGGCGCTGCTTGCCGAAATGCTGAAAGACGCGGCAATCAAAAGGGTGCTCGTCTTCACCCGGACACGGCGCGGCGCCGAACGCCTGTCCAATTACCTGGATAATTGCGGTATCAGGACGGACGCCATCCATGGCGAAAAAGAACAGAGCGAGCGGCAGTTCGCGCTGAGCGGATTCCGTTCCGGACATGTCCGGGCGCTGGTTGCGACCGATGTCGCCGCGCGCGGCATCGATGTTTCCGGCGTGACCCATGTGATCAATTTCGATGTGCCGACGGATTCGGAAAGCTATGTGCACCGCATCGGCCGCACCGCCCGCGCCGGGGCAACGGGCATCGCCATCTCGTTTTGCGACCGCGATGAACGCAAATATCTGCGCACGATAGAGCGCGAGACCAAACAGAACATGTCGGTCATTGCGGACCAGCCCTTCCATGCCGCCGACGTGGCGAAGGGCCCCGGCGATACAAAGCGCCGGCCGCAATCGAAGAAGAAACCGGCCCGGCACTATCGCGCCGCCGCGAAACCGGGTGGCCGGGCAAAGAAAGGCCGCGCCGCCTGACGCGTCGTTACGGCGGTTACCGCAGGCAATCGATCAGCGTGGCGATGTCCGATACCTGACGGAAGTCGTGCAGGATCGCGAGGCTGTCCGCGATCTGCCGGCTGTCCAGCGCATGCGGCGCCAGCGCCCTGTATTTCGTGTCGATATCCGCCCAGTCGATCCCCAGCATGCCCGCGCCGTTCGGTACATGGACGGTATCGGTCACCGACCGGCCGTTTTTTGTTTCGATGGTCACCGTCGCGCCCTGCCGGTAGGCGGCGATATTCTCCGTCGGTTCCGGTCCGACCCGCACCCTGTCGATGACCCGATGGATGGCCGGGTCGGCGATTTTTTCCGGGCTGGCATTGGCCCATCCGAAGGTCCGGTCCACGGCGCCCGCCGCGGTGAAATAGGCCGGGCTATGCGCCATGTCGATCAGGTTGGCCGGGTGCAGTGGCGGGGACAGCGCTTTCATGCCCGGGACGGATACGATGATCGCGGCGATATCGTCCGGCGCGATGTCGCCGGCGCGCGCGGCATTGGCCGCCGCCTCCGCCATGGCATGGTAATGGTGCCCGCCTGGCACCAGCTTGACCGCCATATCGGTAACGATATCCCAGTCCTGGCCCAGATCGCGTGTGATGCCGTCGCTGCTGCCGCCGCCGAAGACGGCGCAGAACCCCTTCGGCGCTTCAAAGATGCCGAGTTCGCCGGTATATCCCTTCTGCGCCGCCATCGCCGCATCAATGCCGGCCATCGTCGCCTGGCCGGCATGGTATTCGCGCGAAATGCTGGTATTCGCCGCCGCCCGCAAACCGCCCATGGAGGTGGATGTCAGCGCCAGCGTATGCGCCATCTGCGCGGCATTGAGTTTCAGCAGCCTGGCCGCCGCCACCGCCGCGCCAAAGGCCGCGCCCAGGCAGCCATGGAAACCGATGTTATTGATACCGTTGGTAACCGAGGCGCCGATTCGCCCGGCGGCCTCGTATCCGATGACCATCGCGGCCAGGATGTCCCTGCCGTTCGCTCCGGTCCGCTCCGCCAGCGCCAGCGCGGTGGCGGTCAGCGGCGTGCCGGCATGGACGATGTTGCGCAGGTCGCTGTCGTCGGAAGCCGCCGCGTCGCTCATCAGCGCGTTGGCGCGGGCGGCATAGATGGCGGGCAGTTTCGGGCCGTCATCGAACCAGACGGAAGCCTCCGGCGTGCCGCCCCGTTCCCGGGCAAGGTCCCGGATGATCGCCGCGGATTCGATATCCCTGCCGCTGGCGGCGCTGGCGATGGTGCTGGCGACCAGCATCGCGGCATGATCGACCGCCTGGTCCGGCAGGTCGCCATAGGTCGTCCGTGTGAGGAAGTTTCCGAAATCCACTGCAACTGTCATCGATACGCCCTTCTGAGAATCGGTTCCGGCGATGCGCCGTGTACGCACGCACCGCCGGATCGTCTCAGGCGGCGAGACGTTTGGCAATCCCGGCCACATGCCGGCCCTGATCGCCGGCCAGTTTCAGTTCGGCGGCCGAGGGTGTCCGCGACCCGTCCGCGCCGGCGATGGTGCCGGCGCCATAGGGCGAACCGCCGCGGGTTTCGCTGATATCGGACAGTTCCGGGCTGGCATAGGGCAGACCGACGATCACCATGCCGTGGTGGGCGAGCGTATTCCAGAAACTCGTGATCGTGGTCTCGTTGCCGCCGCCTGTTCCGGTGGAGGTAAAGACCGAGCCGACCTTGCCGATCAGCTTGCCGCTGATCCATAGTCCACCGGTCTGGTCCAGGAAATTGCGCATTTGCGACGCCATGTTACCGAAACGGGTCGGCGTCCCGAATATCACGGCGTCGTACTCCGCCAGTTCGCCTGGCGTCGCCACCGGCGCTGCCTGATCGAGCTTGAAGCCGTTCTTTTTCGCCGCTTCCTCGGGCACCAGTTCCGGCACCCGCTTGACGGTGACTTCGACGCCATCGACGTCGCGGGCGCCGGCCGCGACGGCTTCGGCCATGGTCTCGATATGGCCATAGGATGAATAGTAGAGAACGAGAAGCTTGGTCATGATGAATTTCCTTTGTGCGTTTGATTGAATCAGGCGGCCAGGTCGAACAGCAGAAATTCTGCCTCGCTGGTTGCGGTAATGGTGATGCAGCCGGGCGTCTCCAGGCCCATTCCGTCGCCGGACTGCAGCGGCTGGACCCCTACGGTAACCGCGCCATTCGCGATCTGGATCCAGGCCTTGCGTCCCGGCTTCAAGTCGAACGTCACCTGCTCGCCGGTATTCAGCAGCGACCCGTACAGGGATACATCCTGATGGATGGTCACCGATCCGTCGCGGCCGTCCCGGGAGCCGAGCAACCGCAACACACCCTGCCGGTCGGTATCGGGGAAGGCCTTCTGCTCGTAGCCGGGCGCCAGCCCCTGCGTTTCCGGTAATATCCAGATCTGCAGCAGCTTCACCTTCTCGCTTTGCGAAGCATTGAACTCGCTATGGCGGATGCCGGTGCCGGCGGTCATGCGCTGCACCTCGCCCGGCCGGATAACCGAACCGGTGCCAATCGAATCCTTGTGCTCCAGCGCGCCGTCCAGGACATATGTGACGATCTCCATGTCGCGGTGGCCATGCGTGTCGAAGCCGGCGCCCGGTTCCACGATGTCCTCGTTGATGACGCGCAATGCGCCGAAGCCCATATGCGCCGGATCGTGGTAATGACCGAAGGAGAAGCTGTGTTTCGTGTCCAGCCAGCCCAGATTGGCATGGCCGCGATGTTCGGAAAGTCGAAGTGTGTTCATGGTCGAAACCTCCGTTACGGGTATGTGTCTCTGTCTCTGTCTCTGTTGGTCACGAATATTGCCCCTACCGGAAAAATCGACAATAAGGATAAATATAGACATATTGTCCTATAAAATAATACAATTGGATTGCTATGGATAAATTTGCGGCGCTGCGTACCTATGTAACGGTTGTCGAGGCGGACGGGTTCGCCGCGGCGGCCCGGCTGCTGGGGCAGTCGCGTTCGGCGGTAAACCGGCTCGTTATCGCGCTGGAAGACGAACTTGGCGTCCAACTGCTGAACCGCACGACCCGCCGGGTTTCGGCGACCGCGAACGGCGTCGCCTTCTATGACCGTGCGAAGGCGATCCTGGCGGCGCTGGACGAAGCCGAACGCGACGTTGCGGAATCCCATGCGGCGGCGGTGGGCCGGCTACGGGTCAATGCGCCGATGTCATTCGGGGTGATGCATCTCGGCCGGGCGGTCGCCGACTTCATGGCGCGGCATCCGGGCCTCACCATCGAACTGAACCTCAACGACCGTTTCGTCGACATCATCGAGGAAGGCTTCGACCTCGCCATCCGCATCGCCGAACCGCAAGAGGAATCGACACTGGTCGATTTCCGTATCTGCGAGACGAAGCGGGCCCTCTGCGCGTCGCCCGAATACCTCGCGGCGCATGGCACGCCGCGGCATCCGTCGGAACTGCGGCGCCATCGCTGCCTGCATTACGGCAACCTTTCCAGTGGCGGGATGTGGCGGCTGAACGGGCCGGAGGGCAGCATCGGCGTCCATATAGACCCGGCGATGGTGTCCAATAACGGGCAGGTGCTGTGCGATGCGGCGGTGCGCGGCCTCGGCATTATCCTGTCGCCGAGTTTCATTTCGGGGCCGGACCTGCAGGCGGGACGGCTGGTGACCATCCTGCATGATTACAGGCCGCCGGAAGTCATTCTGTCGGCCATCTACCCGCCGACCCGGCACCTCTCCGCCAAAATCCGCCTGTTCACCGATTTCCTGATGGAACGCTTCGGCGGGCGGCCGTATTGGGATCTTGTGGAGTAGCGGCTTATCCCGCCGGGACGATGCTGACCCACATCGGGTCCTTGCCGACGGTGGTGCTGCCGGTCTGCTCCAGGCGGCCGTCCTCGCCGATCCGGTAGGTGCGCAGCCGTCCCGAATCCAGCCCGGCCGAGACGAGGAACTTCCCTGCCGGATCGATGTTGAAGGTGCGCGGGCGCGGTTCGGCCTCGACATGGCCCAGCGCCTTCAGCTTGCCCGTGTCGGGGTTGACCGCGAACTGCGCGATGCTGTCATGGCCGCGATTCGGCGCATACAGGAAACGCCCGCAGGGCGTCATGTGGATCTGGGCGCAGGTATTGTCGCCCTTCCAGCCCTTGGGCAGGGTGGTGACGGTCTGGAAGCGGGACAGGGTGCCCGCCTTCGGGTCGAAACGATAGGCGCTGACGCTGCAGCCCTGCTCGTTCGAGAAATAGAGGATGTCCTTCGTCGGATGGAAGGTGAAATGGCGGGGGCCGGTTTTCTTCGGCTGCTTCACTTTCGCCGACTCGTTGGGCGTGATGCGGCCGGTCTTTTCGTCGAATTTGAACTGGTAGATCGTGTTCGGCGCGCCATGCCCGTCGATATGCGGCACGAAGGCGAATTTGTTCGAACGGTCGGTGCGGAAGCAATGCGCGCCCCGCGCCGTGGTCAGCCATTCCACCGGCGGGTATTCCAGCGAACCATCGTCGCCGATGCGGTGCACCCCGGCCTTGTGGCCCAGGTAACAGGCCGAGAGCAGCCATCTGCCGGTCCGGTCGGTGCCCAGGTAGCAGGGGTCGAATTCGACCGGGATAGTGTTGATTTCGGTCAGCATGCCGCTCATCGAATCGAGCGCGTAGCTGGTGAGTTTCAGATCGTCGCGCCGCGCGACATAGGCGAACCTGCGGTCCGGCGTCATGGCCAGCGGCGCCGGTCTGCCGGATGCGAAGGTGTTGCCCTTGAAGCGCAATATCCCGGTTTCGGGATCCATCGAAAAACGGGCGATACGGCCTTCGCCCGAGACAGTGACATAGACGTGATACATGGTATCCTCCCTGTTGCGCGGCGTTGCGCGCCCGTATTCGACGGTATGACCGGTGGCGCCTATTCCAGCGGCGTGCCCGGATGGACCGCGCGGGAATCGCCCATTTCGAAGAAATTGTTCTTCAGCGACGGCATGGCGACCTCGGCGATCGCTTCCGGCGTCCAGCCATACTGTTTGTGCACCATCTTGACCGGACGGGGCTGGCTGTAGAGCGACAGTTCCGAGCCGCGCTGATGGAAGATCTGGCCGTTGACATAACCGGCGCCTTCCGACGCGAGGAAGGTGCAGAGCGGCGCAATCGCGTCGGCGGGGCTGCGGCGCAGGCGCTCTTCACGGATCGCGGCGGCGGCCGGATCCTTCGGCGTCGGCACGGCGCGGGTCATGCGGGTATCCGCCGAGGGGCAGATGACGTTGCAGGTGATATTCTTGCTGGCGTTCTCCATCGCCACGATCCGCGACAGCCCGGCGATGCCCATTTTGGCCGCGCCGTAATTCGCCTGCCCGATATTGCCCAGCAGCCCGGAGGTGGAGCCGACCATGATCAACCGCCCGTATTCCTGATCGCGCAGCAGGTTGATCGCCGAGCGGAAGAAGTTGAAATGGCCGTTCAGATGCACGTCCATCACCGCCTGCCAGTCATCCGGCGACATCTTGTGGAACATGCGGTCGCGCAGGATGCCGGCCGGATTGAACAGGATATGCAGCCCGCCGAATTCGTCGCGCGCCTGGGTGACCATGTCGAGGCAGTCCTCGTATTTCGCGACCGAACCGAAATTGGCCACGGCCTCGCCGCCGGCCGCCTTGATTTCGTTGACGGTTTCCTGGGCCGGATCGGTGCCGCCGCCTTCGCCGCCGCCGCCGACGCCCGGGTCGTTGACGACAACTTTCGCGCCATTCGCCGCGAACATCTTGGCGACTTCCTTGCCCACGCCCCTGCCTGAACCCGTGCAGATCGCGACGCGACCGTCCAGCATGCCCATATGTCTCTTCCTTCCGATTTCACTGATTTTCGAGTGTCGATTCGGTTTCCATCGTGGGGCGGCGTTAAATTACTGTCAACCACACCGCGCCCAGGATGGGGCGGCGGAAAAATGGGGGAGAAGCCGAGCATGAGTATCGATTATGAGAAGCGCGACGGGGTCGCCTATATCACGATCAACAATCCGGAAAAGGCGAATATCCTGGACCACCGGAATTCGGACGAAATCGCCGAATGCTGGATCGACATGTGGGAAGACCGGGAAATTCGCTGCGCCATCCTGACCGGCGCCGGCGACAGGCATTTCTGCGGCGGCCATAACCTGGCGACCCGTCCGGACATCACGGAAGAAGAGCGCGAGTACCTGCGCACCCAGCGAATGTACTGGCCGCTGGCGGGGCATGTGCACGGCGCGAAGATCGGCGCAGACGGGCGCATGGGCGACCACTATCCGCGCGTCTGGAAGCCGGTCATCGCCGCGGTGAACGGCTGGGCGGCGGGGGCCGGGCTCTATATCCTGCTGTCCTCCACCGATATCCGCATCGCCAGCGCGGAACATGCACGCTTCAAGTTTGCGCTGCTCAGCCAGGGCTGGCTCGGCAACGGGCCGGGGGCCAGCCTGCTGACCAAGCAGTTGCGCTACGCCGATGCGATGAAAATCCTGCTGACCGACCTGCCCTTCGATGCAGCGGAAGCATTGCGCATCGGGCTGGTCAACGAAGTCGTGCCGCATGACCGCCTGCTGGCGCGGGCGGAGGAACTGGCCCGGCATATCGTCGAGATGCCGCCGGTTGCAACCCGCATGATGAAGGAATTCGTGGTGCGGTTCGGCGACATGCCAACCGATCAGGCCTGGCATGTACAGAACCTGATGAACACGATGCTGATCCAGACGACATGGGATGGCGAGGAAGGGCGGATGGCGTTCAACGAGAAACGCAAGCCGAACTTTACCGGCGCGCTGCGCAAACGCGGCGAACCCTGGCCCGAACCGTCACCGGCGGACAAGGCGCGGCTGGACGAAATCTACCGCAGCGACGAATACTGACGCCGGTTTCATGACCGTGTCGGGCCCGGATAGACGGTTCAGCCAAAGGCGCCGGTCGTCCGCAATGCGTTGATTTCGGTGTCGTCAAGTCCCAGCACGTCGCGCAGCACCGAATCGGTATCCGCGCCCAGCGCCGGCGCCGGCCCGGTCCGCCGGCCGAAGCTGGCCCGCCAGGGCAGGCCCGGCAGCATTCCGGCATCCGTCTGTTCCCAGAATCCCCTGGCCTTCAGGTGATCGCTGTCGAACAGGTCGCGCGATGTCGCAACGGTGGATGCCGCGATTCCGGCGGCGGTAAGCTGTGCTGCGGCGTCGGCCGATTTGCGCGCCGACGTCCATGCGTCGATGACGGGATCGAATTGCGCGCATAACCGCTGCCGGTCCGCAAAGCCGGACTTCCGGTAAGCGGCAAGCCCTGGAACGATCCGGCACATGTCCCGCCATTGTTCATCGTTATTCACCGCGAGCCCGAGCCAGGCATCCTCGCCCAGCGCCGGATAGACACCGTGCGGCGCATGGTCTGCCGAACTATTCCCGCCCGGCTTTACCCGTTCGCCAAGCTGCGTCGCGAGCAGCGGTTCAGCCATCGTCCACAGCATGGCTTCGATCATCGAAAAATCGATGCGGCAGCCGATGCCTGACTTGCGCCGTCGCCAGATCGCCGCCGCGACAATAAAGGCGAGCTTCAGCCCGCACATCGGGTCCAGCCAGGCGAACCCGATTCGCGGAGTCACGCCGGGATGCGCGTTCAGCCCCGCGAATCCGGCATAGCATTGCAGCAGCGTGCCATAGGCGACCTTGCGCGATTCCGGCCCGGTCCGTCCCAGCCCCGATGCGGACAGATAGATCAGCGCCGGGTTCTTCGCCCGCAGTTCCTCTGCGCCCAGCCCGAAGCGTTCCATGACGCCGGTGCCGAAATTTTCCACCAGAACGTCGCATTTGGCCGCCAGGTCGCGCGCGACCCGGCGGCCGTCTTCCGATTTCAGGTCGAGCGTGATGGCGCGCTTGCCCTGGCCCAGCACCGTGTGCAGTTCCGACGCCCGTCCCGGATCGCCCTTGCCAGGGGCCTCCACCTTGATGACCTCCGCACCCATCGCCGCCAGATAGCGCGTTGCCGTCGGCCCGGCGATGACCCAGCTGAAATCCAGCACGCGGATTCCGGCGAGCGGCATGCGGTGACTGGCGGTCGGTTGCGCGTCGCCGCCCGCGTCGTCCCCTGAAATGCCGAACGCGCTGCCGGGCGCCCGGACGGATTTACCGTCGATTTCGAGGGACCGGAAAAATCCGCGCTGCGCCAGCTGTTCCGAATCCAGCTGTTCATGCGGTTCCTGCAGGGGGAAGCTGGGCACATGGGCGTTCTGCGCCGCATCGGCGATCCGGCGCTTGGCGTGTTTGCGGCTCCAGTCGCACAGCAACGGATACAGCGCATCCCAATTGGCGACCCGGTCTGGTTTCGTCGCAAACCTTGGATCGTCAGCCCAGTCCGGATTGCCCATGACCGTCAGCCATCCGGTCCATTGATGGTTCTCGCGCGGCGAGATGGCGACATAGCCGTCGCTGGCGGGCAGGATGGTGACGGTCGCGCCGTTGCCGTCGGCAAGCCGTCTGCGCTGCCAGCTTCCCCTGCCCAGCCCGGCCCGGACCATTTCGGTCATCGCCAGCGTGGCCAGCGCCTCCTGGGTGGAGACGTCGATGGTGCGGTCGCTGTCGCCGGACAGCAGGGCGTGCATCCCGGCACAGGCGGCAGCGAGTCCGCCTATAAATGCGGACTGACGCCCGGTGGGACGGATCGGCGCCTCGCCCAGATCGTCCACCTGACCGGTGAGCAGATAGGCAATGCCGCTGGCGCAGAACAGGGTCAGGTCGCTGGCCGGGCAATCCGCCAGCGGTCCGGTCTGCCCGAACGGGCCGATCAGCACGACAACCGCATCGGGGGCGTGCGCGCGCAGCGAGGCCTCATCCCAACCTTTCTCAAGCAATTCCTTCGGCGCGCCCTCGCACACGATCAGCGCCGCCGCGACCAGTGACCCGACCGGTTGTTTGCCGTCATCCAGCCAGCGGCACAGTGGCGTTGCCTGCCCTGCGGACAGCGTCTGAACGCGCGCGCCCAGATCCGCCAGAATCCTGCCGCAGACGGCGGCGCCCGGTCCGGGGCCGACCTGCAGCACCCGAAGCCCATTGAGTAACGGCATGGTTGAAATCATCCTTAAGGTCTTGCACGATCCGGCCCGGCAACGCATTGTCGCCCGACCGATGGGCGCCTGTTCCGCGCCCGTTTCACGCCATTTTTCCACACGACCGACGAGGGGACAATCCATGCTGGTGCGCACCGAACCGAATACCGTGGGAATGTCGGCCGAGCGGCTGCGACGGATCGATGGCTGGATGCAGGGCTATGTCGATTCGGGCCGGCTGCCGGGCTGCCTCACGGCGGTGACGCGCAAGGGCCGGATTGCCTATCTGGGTTGCGCCGGCATGGCCGACCCGCAATCCGGCAGGCCAGTCGCCGAGGATACGGTGTTCCGCATTTTTTCAATGACCAAGCCGATCGTCACCGCCGCCGCGATGACGTTTTACGAGGAAGGCCGATTCCAGCTCGACGATCCGATCACGCGCTTCCTGCCGGAATTCAGGGACACGCCGGTGCATGTTTCGGGCGAAGGCGATGCAATGAAAACCGAACCGGTCGCAACGCCGGTCAAGGTCTGGCAGTTGATGACCCATACGTCGGGCCTTGTCTATGGCGACCGGACGGCCAGCCCCGTCGGCACGCTGTACCAGCAGGCCGGCGCGAATTTTTCCAGACGGAACGACGCCGTTCTGGCGGATGTGGTGCGTCTGGTCGCCGCCATACCGTTGCACGCGCAGCCGGGAACAAGCTGGGAATACAGCGTCGCGACCGACGTGCTGGGCCGGATGGTCGAAGTGCTGGGCGGCAAGCCGCTGAACGAGATATTGCAGGAGCGGATTTTCGGCCCGCTGGGCATGGATGAAACCGCATTCCAGGTGCGCACGGACCAGCTGCCGCGCCTGGCCGCGCTGTTCAATGCGAAGAACGGCGGTACCGAACAGATCGATCCGGCGGATCAGGGTTCGTCGTGGGCGCGGCCGGTCACGCTGTTTTCCGGCGGCGGCGGACTGGTGTCGACCGTTGGCGATTACCTTCGCTTTGCCGAGGCGATGCGCCGCAAGGGCGAACTGGACGGCGCGCGTATCCTCGGCCGCCGGACGGTGGAGCTGATGGCCCTGAACCACCTGCCCGGCAATGTGGACCTGACAGCAATGGGCCAGCCGGTGTTCAGCGAAACAAGTTTTGACGGAATCGGATTCGGGCTCGGTTTTTCGGTGGTCATGGATTCGGCGGCGACCAAGGGTGCGTGTTCGGTTGGCGAGCTTGCCTGGGGCGGGGCTGCATCGACCGCCTTCTGGATCGATCCGGTGGAGGAAGTCTCCGTCGTCTTCATGACCCAGGTGATGCCGTCATCATCCTATCCGATCAGGCGCGAACTGCGCGCGCTGGTCTACCAGTCGCTGGTCGACTGAGGCCCGCCGGTCATGCGACTCATCATATACGGTGCGGGCGGGATCGGCTGCGTTCTGGGCGCCGAACTGTTCGAGCGCGGCCATGACGTGGTGCTTATCGCGCGCGGCGCGCATCTGCACGCGATTCAGACCACCGGGCTGCACTACGAAACGCCGCATCGCGCCGTGACGCTGAAGGTTCCGGCCGTCGGTCACCCGACCGAGGTCGATTTCCGCGATGGCGATGTCGTGCTGATGACGATGAAGTCGCAGCACACGCTGGATGCGCTGGAGGAACTGTACAAGGTTGCGGGCGACCGGATTCCCGTCATCAGCGGCCAGAACGGCGTGCGCAACGAAGCCATGGCGCTGCGCCGCTTTGCCCATGTCTATGGCATGCTCGTGCATCTGCCGGCGGATTTCCTGGAGCCGGGGATCGTGCTGATGCATTCGTTGCGGACGCTGGGCATCATGGATATGGGCTGTTATCCGCGCGGCGTGGACGATTGCGTCGTCGATGTCATGGCGGCGCTGACCGATATCGGATGCAGCGCCGAACCTGTCGCGGAGATCATGCGCTGGAAATACGCGAAGCTGGTTTTCAACCTGAACAATGCGCTGGCCGCCGTCTGCCCGCGGGGCAGCAATATGGGGGCGATCCGCGACCGGTTGCGGCGGGAAGGCCAAACGGTACTCGCCGCCGCCGGTATCGACTACGCCACTGAAGCGGAAGTCGATGCCCGCCACGGCGACCTGCTGGAGAACGGCAAGATTCGCGGTATCGGGCGGTCCGGCACGTCGACCCTGCAAAGCCTGAAACGCGGCAACACGGATTCGGAAGTCGATTACATCAATGGCGAAATCGTCCAGCTGGGACGGCTGCACGGTATTGCGACGCCGGCAAACCTGGTCCTGCAACGCCTGGCCAACGGGCTGGCCCGGGGCGAGGGCGAACCCAATGCGATGCCGCCGGATGCGCTTTCGGCGCTGATCGACCGGGCGGCGGCGGAGGTGACGCCGCAATGGTTCCGGCGGCGGGACCGGTGAGGATGATGCATGGCTGACCGGATACCGGATGCGCCCCTGCACGCGCAGGGGCCGGTTCGCGTTACGAACGGGTTGCTGGCGGGGCGCGCCGCGCCCGAAGACGATGGCGTCTCCACCTTCAGGAACATTCCCTTTGCCGCGCCGCCGGTTGGCGCAAGGCGCTGGCGGCCGCCGGTTCCGGCGCCGGACTGGGGCGGGGTGCGGGATGCGACGGCATATGCGCCCGCCTGCCTGCAGCCGGTTGGCGACGGCCTCGCGATGTTCGGACCACCGAAGGACGCTGCCCTGTCGGAAGACTGCCTGTACCTGAATGTCTGGACCCCGGCGCATTCCGCGGGCGAGAAGCTGCCGGTGATGGTCTGGATCCATGGCGGGGCCTTCCGGGTCGGTGCGCCGGACAACCCGATGTATAACGCGGTGAACCTGTCGAAGGCCGGCGTTGTCGTGGTGACCTTCAACTACCGGCTCAACGTGCTGGGCGGTTTCGCCCACCCGGCGCTGACGGCGGCGTCCGGGCATAATGCGTCCGGCAATTATGCGCTGATGGACCAGATCGCGGCGCTGCGCTGGGTCCGTAAAAACATAGCCGGGTTCGGCGGCGATGCGGGGAACGTCACGGTGTTCGGCGAATCGGCCGGCAGCCGCGGCGTCGCCGTCCTGCTGGCGTCGCCGCTGACCGAGGGGCTGTTCGACCGCGGCATCTGCCAGAGCGGCGCGCTGCGCGATGTCAGCCTGCCGCTGGCGGCGCGCGAGGCGATGGGGCTGGAGATCGCGGCGAGGCTGGGTTGCGATTCGGCGGACGATCCGCTGGCGGCGCTGCGGGCGAAACCCTGGCAGGAACTCTGCGACGCGGTGGCGCTGGACAACAATCCCATCGTCGATGGCTGGGTCATTCCGGACGATCCGCGCCGGCTCTATGCGGCGGGGAAGATCCACAAAGTGCCGATGATCACCGGCATCAATGCCGATGAAGGCACGATGTTCACGCAGATGGAAGCGGATCGCTTCGACACGCTGGACAAATACCGTGCGTATCTGGCGCATAAATTCGGCGATGAAGCCGACGCCATCTTCGATCAGTATCCGGCGGCAAGCGACGCGGAGGCGCCGGCCGCCATCGCCCGCCTGTCGACCGATCAGCGCATGGCCCTGCCCGCGCGCAGCCATGCCCGGCTGCTGTCACGGGCCGGGGTTCCGAACTGGTCCTATTTCTTTACCCGCGTGCCGCCGTGGCGCGGCGGCAGGAAGATGGGCGCGCATCACGGCGCGGAGATTCCGTATATCTTCGGCAGCGGCGTCAAATGCGGCCAGTTCGGCCCTTATCCGAACGCGGCGAACCGCAAGCTGTCCGAAACGATGATCGGCTACTGGACGAATTTTGCCGCCAGGGGCGACCCCAACGGGCCGGGCTTGCCGCACTGGCCGGGCTTCGAGCCTGAAACAGGTCCCTATATGGAACTGGGCGATAAAATCATGCCGGGAACGGATTTGTTAAAACCGAAGCTCGATTTCCTTGAATCGCTGCGCACCGACAGGACGGTCTGACAGCCATCATCATTAAATGTGGGCTTTCAACAAGATCGATCAGATTCACGTGATTGTTGGGTCGCCATAGGCGATTCCAACAAACCACGATCTGATCTGGCACGGGCAGCGCCGGAAATTTTACGTGCCGATTAACATCGGTTAACATCGATTAACATTCCTATACATGGCCCCTATCCAGCCGGCAGCGCGGGGTGTCGGCGCGGAAACAAGGAATATAATACTATTTATTTCCGTATCAAGGGGCGACCGCTAAAAATAACCGCGGCGATTCACCAAGACGGCGCGGTATTCCCATGAGCGTCACCCTGACCTGGCGGGGCCCGATCGGGCCGGGGCTGTTTCCGGCGGATCCGCTGATTTTCGATTCGCTGTGCAGCGCCGGCGTCTACCTGCGGATCAAGACCTATACGGACGACCGGATTGTCGCCTATGACGGGCAATCGGTCGCGCTGCTGGCCCGGTTCGACCAGCATCTTTCCGCCATGCTGGCGTAAACCGCGCCGAAGCACGGCAAGCGTTGTCCCCTTAGGGCAATACGCAGTGCTGGGCGAAATCGGTGGCTTCCCGGGCGGTCCAGTCCATCCTGTCCTTTTCCTTCATCTTCTCGCACCAGGCGGCGCTGCCCACTTCGGGCGAACAGGCGCTGGCGGCCGACAGGGCGAGCAGTGCGACAAGGGCTTTCAGCACGGGTCTTTTCATTGCGGGATTCTCCGGTTGGGTGACAACAGGCCCCTCCATATCACCAATCCGCGGCGGCAAGAACAGCTTCGTGAACGCGCCGTCACCCGTCGAGCATGACCTCGAACCCGCCGAAGATCATCCGTTTGCCGTCGAACGGCATGGATTCCATCATGTGCTCCAGGCGCGGATCGGCCATGATCTTCGCATTGCCGGCGTCGCGGGCCTCCCGTGACGGCCAGACAACCCAGGAGAAGACGACGGTTTCGTCCGCATGGCACTTCACCGCCATGGGAAAGGACGTGACCTCGCCATCGGGAACATCGTCGCCCCAGCATTCCACGACATTCAGCGCCCCGTGTTCGCGGAAAATCGCCATCGCCATTTCCGCCAGCGCCCGGTACGCTTCCCTGTTTTTCCGGGGCACGGGAAGCACGAACCCGTCGATATACGTCATTTTCATTCTCCTTCATGCGCCGCGACAAGCGGCCAAAGGTCTTGCGACAGCCGGCGTCGCCATGTCAGCCCTGCGGGACGAACCGGGCGACGGCGTCCTGAATCTCCGCCGCGCTCACATCGCGCACATGGGTGGCGACGGACCAGCGGTGGCCGAACGGGTCCTCGACCACGCCGTAGCGGTCGCCCCAGAACATGTCCTCGACCGGCATCACCACGGTCGCGCCGGCGGCGACCGCCCGCGCAAAGACCGCGTCCACATCCTCGACGAACAGGTGGATGGTCACCGGCGTTCCGTTGAGCGCCTTCGGGCCGATGGCGCCGCAGCCCCGCATTTCATCCATCAGCATGACGGAGCAGCCGCAGATCGTCACGCTGGCATGCAGCAGCGTACCGTCCGGCGCCGGCACGCGGGCCATTTCCACGGCGCCGAAGGCCTGTTTGTAGAAATCGATAGCGGCCGCCGCGCCGGCGCAGACGAGATGCGGCGACAGGGCGCTCATGCCATGCGGCGGGTCGGGTCGGATCGGTTCGGTCATGATCGTGTGTCCTTTCCTTCGTTTATCGTCGTCAGAGCGTAGCGGCGATCTGTTGCAACTGGTCGGCGGCCTTGCCCCAGCCTTCATGGAAGCCCATTTTTTCATGCGCCTCGCGGTCGGCGACCGTCCAGTGGCGGGCGCGCGCGGTATAGCGCGTGCCGCCGGCTTCGTCCGCGAAGGTGACGATCGACGTCATGAACGGCTTTTCAGACGGCTCCCAGGCGGAAATATAGGCATCGGTCATCACAAGCTTCTCGCACGGCGCCACTTCCAGATAGACGCCGGGATTGGGGAATTCCTCCCCTTCCGGGCTGCGCATGGTGACGCAGCAGGCGCCGCCGGGCCGGACATCCAGTTCCGCCCGGACCGTCGTCCAGGGATGCGGCGTGAACCACCGGGTCAGCAGCGCCGGTTCGGTCCAGCAGCGCCACAGCGCCGGCCGGGGAACGGGAATGATGCGGGTCAGCACCAGGTCGCGGTTCGTATCGGTATTGCCGTCGGATTCGGCGGTCATGACACTTGCTCCTTGTCGCCAGGGTTGGTGAAAAGCATTTCGACATAGCGGCGCAGGTGATCGACGCTTTCGGCGGCGACGGCGGGGCCGCTTCGCGCCTTGGCGAGGATGAAGGCGCCCTGCAGCACCGCCTGCGTGTGCAGCGCCAGGCTGGCCGCCGTCCAGTCCGCCTTGACGCCGCGCGCCGCCATGGCCGCGGCGATATCCGCCTCCAGGGTTTTCGCATGGGCGCTGATGCAGCGGTCGCAGGCGTCGCGGATCGCGGGGTGGCTGTCATGGGTTTCCTGCAGCAACGTGCCCACAAGGCAGGTGAATTCCGGCACCGCCCCCTGCAGGATCGCCCGGCGGAAATCGATATAGCCGAGCACCCGGTCCAGCGGATCGGCATGGTCGTGATACGGCGCCGCGGCGAAGAAGGCGCCGGTAACCGCCGACCAGTGATCCGCCGCCGCCACGCCCAGCGCTTCCTTGCTGGCGAAATGGTGAAAGAACGCGCCCTTCGTCACCCCGGCGGCGGCACAGAGGTCATCCACCGTCGTCGCGGCATAGCCCTTCGCGCGGATCACGCAAAGCGCCGCATCGAGAATTCTGGTTTTCGCATCGCCCTGTCGCCCGGCCATCGCCCTTCCCTCTTTCGCCGGAAACATACCAACCGGTCGGTATGTTGTCAATTCCGATTCTCCCCCCCCCCCATGGTTTGCGGTTTGACCTCGTTTCCCCATCGGCTAAACTCCGTTCCGGCAGCGCCTTGCCGAAGATATGGTTGCGGTTTGACCTCGTTTCCCCATCGGCTAAACTTCAGGGCGCGGCCACCGCCAGCGGCGATCAGTTGCGGTTTGACCTCGTTTCCCCATCGGCTAAACTTCTATTATCTAAAGAGAATCCAGCCCAGCCGTTGCGGTTTGACCTCGTTTCCCCATCGGCTAAACTTCTCGCGCCCGTCTCGATTGACGTGACACCGTTGCGGTTTGACCTCGTTTCCCCATCGGCTAAACTGACCTATGCCATCAGGTTGCGCACCGAAGGGTTGCGGTTTGACCTCGTTTCCCCATCGGCTAAACTTCAAACAGCGACGGATGTGTACCCTCTGGAGTTGCGGTTTGACCTCGTTTCCCCATCGGCTAAACTGAAGCGTCACCGCAACGCGTCGGCAATTCCGTTGCGGTTTGACCTCGTTTCCCCATCGGCTAAACTGCTTCACATCTTGCGCAAGCGCCCATGTGAGTTGCGGTTTGACCTCGTTTCCCCATCGGCTAAACTGCCGCCTGCGCCACAAGACGATTGATCGCGTTGCGGTTTGACCTCGTTTCCCCATCGGCTAAACTAATTCATGCGGCATGGCCGCGACCCGATCAGTTGCGGTTTGACCTCGTTTCCCCATCGGCTAAACTTGGCCAGTGTGACGATCGAATGCCTGCCCTGTTGCGGTTTGACCTCGTTTCCCCATCGGCTAAACTAAGACCAACGGCACAATGAAGGCGGTTGGGTTGCGGTTTGACCTCGTTTCCCCATCGGCTAAACTTCGAAATTCCTTTGTTTCGACCTTGTCCTTGTTGCGGTTTGACCTCGTTTCCCCATCGGCTAAACTGATATGAAAGCATGGCTTCCGCCGCAAATGGTTGCGGTTTGACCTCGTTTCCCCATCGGCTAAACTCGCGTTCGGATCGCAACAGGCCCGCTCGCGTTGCGGTTTGACCTCGTTTCCCCATCGGCTAAACTACGATTTCTGTGTATCGTGTGCCGCCGCGTTGCGGTTTGACCTCGTTTCCCCATCGGCTAAACTAACACCTGGACACGTTCAACAAGACAACCAGTTGCGGTTTGACCTCGTTTCCCCATCGGCTAAACTTTTCCGTCTCGAACAGGCGCGCGCGCATTGGTTGCGGTTTGACCTCGTTTCCCCATCGGCTAAACTGGTGCCGCGCCAGCGTCGTCTTGCCTGTTCGTTGCGGTTTGACCTCGTTTCCCCATCGGCTAAACTCCATCGATCAGGGCGCGCATGACAATTGTCGTTGCGGTTTGACCTCGTTTCCCCATCGGCTAAACTGTAACCAAAAGACTATCCATCCAGCCTGGGTTGCGGTTTGACCTCGTTTCCCCATCGGCTAAACTCGCATCGGGTGATGCTTAGCCGGGTAGCCCGTTGCGGTTTGACCTCGTTTCCCCATCGGCTAAACTCACCGTCGCAACCTTAGCGACGAACTGCGAGTTGCGGTTTGACCTCGTTTCCCCATCGGCTAAACTATATCACGGTGACGCTCATCATCCAGCCGCGTTGCGGTTTGACCTCGTTTCCCCATCGGCTAAACTCCTGCCCTGATCGTCGAAACCGGGTCATACGTTGCGGTTTGACCTCGTTTCCCCATCGGCTAAACTACAAACCCTTCTAATGCCCTGTTTTCAGGGCATTTTTTTGCGGCTGCATTTCGGTAAATCCGACCGAAGGATTACAGCAAAAGGTACTGACCGGGATTTTTGCGTTCGGGTTCCTGTTTTCGTCCATCGAAGTTCACGATGTTTTCGTATTGCCGGTCGGTAAAACCGAGAATCGTGACCTTGCCGGTCCGGGGCAGATTCCTGCGAATCCGTTTGGTATGGGCTTCCACCTGTTCCTTGCCGGAACAGAATCGCAGATAAACGGAAAACTGGGCCATCTCGAATCCCTGATCCAACAGGAAATTGCGGAAACCCGACGCCGCCTTGCGTTCGGGTTTGGTCAGAACCGGCAGATCGAAAAGTACCATCATCCACATCAGCCGGTACCCGCTCAGCGCCATTTATCGCACCCGCCCCAGCCATGCCGCGTCCAGCGGTTGCGGCGATAGCGGCAGGTCCAGGCTGCCGGTCCCATCGACGCAGGCCCTCGCCACGGACGTGGCCAGACGCTCGATACAGGTCGCCAGCGGCGTCGTGCCGCGCGGTGACCGCATGTCCACGGACGTCACTGCAGCAAGAACAGCCTTCACCTCCGGGGTCAGTTCGTCGTTGCCGTCGGCAATCAGGCGGAATACCGCCAGATCGATCAGCGGGCGAAACGGTTCCATCAGGTCCGAAGCGAGGCAGAGCGGGTCGGTCCGGGTCCGATGATGCAACCCGAGAGACGGATGCAGTCCCGCCGCGGCCACGGATCGCGCGGTCATCGACCGCAGGATTGTATAGCCGTAATTCAGCAATGCATTGGCGCCTGGCGCGCTACGGTCCCGTCTGAAATCCGGTCCCATCAGCAACGGCCAATAGCGCCGGGCCGCCTGGGCTTCGATGTTTTCCGGATCGCCGGAGCGAACCTTTCGTCCCAGCGCGGCAATGCCGCCTGACGGTTTTCCGGCGATGTCCAGAACCGCCGCCTGTTGCGCAACCTTGGCGACCACGAGTCCCTGCCACAGCCGCTTCGCCAGCGGTTTGCCGATTACAGATTGCGCCAGCATGTTTGCCGTTTGCGCGTGGTGTCCGGCGACCGGCCATAACCATGCGGCGGGCGACTGGTTTGTCCCGCACAGCACCATCGCGACGCCACGGTCGGCGAGCGCGAGCAGCAGGTTATGCGAATAGGATAACCCATGCCCGTTCGCTACGAGTACGCCGATATCGTCCAGCGGAATACGGGCGATTTCGCTGCCTTCCGACCGGACCAGCATGAAGCCGCGCAAGAGCGAAAGGTGCCGGTCGTCGCCGGCTATTTCCACCACCCGCCCGATCATTGCCGGTTTCCGGGATCGTACACCCGGCCGAGTATATCGACCGCCAGGGGGCTGGCGTTCAGTTTACGCAACCCTTCGGGTGAGCGGGTCAGGTACTGGAAGGGATCCTCGTCCACCGGCGCGGCATCGCGCTGTTTCAGTGGGCCGCCTTCCTGGTGTTCCGCAAGGACGATCTGACCCGGACTGAACTTGACGACCCGCATGACCCGGCGGCCGTCGTCACCGTCGATCCCCACGAGGTCGTCCTTGCGCAATCGCATGATTCGCGAAGCGCCATCCGGCAGCGGCGTGCGCCCTTTCGTATTGGCATCGAACGTGCTGAGCACGTCGCCCCGCCAGCCGCCGCCGGAAACGGCAAAAATGTCGTAACAGTAATTGCTGTCTCCCTTGTACGCCTTGTAGGGTTTGCCCTCCCTGTCGCAAATCGGGATAACGGACAGCTTTTCACAGATACGAACCCGGCGAACGCCCTCCCGTTCGGAAAATCGGGCGAGGCTGTCACCCAGGGAAATGCCTGCCGCCGCATCCGCCGCGACGGTCGCTTCTATCCGGTCGCGCAGCGCGTTGTCGCGGATCGCGGACAATTCCTTGACGGATTTGAAACTGCCCAGCGGCTTGCGGTGAACGACTGTCCGCGCGCCACGGGTATCGGGTTCCGATACAAGGCCGTAGGCGGTATCGTTGTGCAATCGCCCCTGTTTGCCGTGATCCGGTCGGTGCGAGACGACGAGCCGGTCCAGCACCGAACCAAGCTGCGCGCGGAACCCGTCCCAGGGATCGGGCATATCTTCGAGGATACGCGAAACACCCGATTCTTCCGCCCGTGCCGCCGCGCGGGCGATACGATTGAGCATACCGCGATCGGTCATGGCGACCACCGCCGCATCGATGGCGTGGTGCCGGTGATCGGTCCGGTTCTTGCGGTTATGGTCCGATAACAGGCTGTTCAGCCCCCATTTTCCGCGCAGCATCGCCGTCATTCTGCCGGGAATTGCGACAACCCTGTCCGGGTCGCAAACAGCCGTCAGGTATTCGCGGGCGATCCGTGAAATGTATTGGGTATCGGTCAGGTGGCGATCCAGAAACCCCGCGTCGAGGTTTTCCATTGCGTCCGGCGCAAATCGCCACCGCTTGTTCTTTGGCAATTCCCACGCCCTCGCGGCAACGCCGCTCCAGTCGTAGCCGTCGGGACTGTGGCCGAACGCGGCGAAAGGCGCTTTATTGCCCTTGTCCCGATTGGCCCGGCGCAGGCAAACGGTCTTGTTGGCGGCGCTGTTATCGAGGGTTTTCGAAAACGGCAGGATATGCTCGATTTCCACATCGTCGCTAAGCAGGCGTCGAATTGAAATCTGTTCACCCGTATATACGCAGCGCCGATCCTGTGGCGGGCCGAGTTCCTCCCACAGGCGCAGTTTCAATCTATTCTCGCCGGTATCCGGCTGCCCGCATTCCGCCAGCCGGAGGCGGCGCTCATCGTTCCGGCGCTGGTTTTCCGCCTGTTCCCGTTCGATATCGCGCTGTTTCTCAATGCTGTTCTTGAGGTCGCGCGCCAGTTCGATATGAATCTCCGTCGGATGGCCGTACACGTCGATGATCGCATTTACCAGGCGCCGAATCTGGTTCAGCCCGATGTGGACAGTGGGATTGGCAATCCTGCCGATGCGCTTTTCCGGCATGTCGCCCGGCTCTCCCGTGCCGAACGCGACATGCCTTTCGAGCCGTTCGCCATAATACGACAGGCGGTCGTGTCTTTCGCCGTCGCGGAAATCGGAATGATGATCGAACCCCGCATCGCGCACTGCATCGCTGTAGACAACCACATCCCGTTCGAGCGCGGGCACCACACGCGCCAACGCCGAACGCCCCAGCCGCGAATGTCCGTCCGGCAGTCGCGCACCGGCAATCCTTTCGGCGGTCTGCGCATCCACGCCTGTTCTTTCGCACAGCCATGCGATCAGCCGCGTCTCGTCCTCTTCGACCAGGAGCCGCTCGACAATTTCGGTTTGCGTTTCCAGATCCCGGGCACGCCAGTAGGGACCGAACAGGTTCTTTCGGGACAGGACACAGGACGTAAGGTCACCGTCGAGGTGTTGGCGCTTGCCGGACTCCGTGTTGAAAACCGTGTCGCCGGCAAACCCGAGCAATCGCCGGATTCCCGTGAACGTGACTTTCTGTTTTTGCAGTAGCGCAAGAACGACCTTGTCCCTTTCTTCCCGGCACAGCGGCCGCGTCATTTCACCAGGGCCGAACGAGACACGCAGATGGTTCACTTCTTCAAGAATGCGCCGACGTTGCGCCAGCGGCAGGGCCGCAGGCGCGCGTTCCTCCGTCGGAATCAGGGTGCATTTTCCCGGTCGCACCGGTTTCAGGGGGCGCTGGAACAGCAGGATGCCCTTGAGTTCGTCACGCCATTGCGGCGAAAGCTCTTCCGGATGATATTGCGCCTGACTTTCCCACAATGCGTCGAATTCAGCTTCAACCATGTCCCTTTGCGGATAAAATTCGTAAACAGCCTGCGCGCCGGCGCCGCTCATCCGCACCCGGACCGGGTCATGCAATTCATGGCGCATCGCAAGAAACTCGCCCAAGGTGCGGGCGCCGGTATCCTGCAGAAGATCGCGCAGCCTGTCGCCACCGGTACGGACCTTCCCCGACTCCGCGTCATCCGTCTTGTCGATTCGGAGATTGCTTCGAAATCCCCGCCGCTGGTTTAAATGAAACAGCGCCCGCCCCAGTTCGAACAACGCCACCCGCTCGTCAAGGCACCGCAGGCGCAGCATATAGGGGTCAAGCCGCTCAAGCGTTTTTCTCGCGGCTTCGTCCTCCGGCATGAGCCCGGCGCGTATCAGCGCGTTCATGAATTTGTCGCGTCTTTGCAGATACCGGTCCCGCTGCCGACGCATCTGGCGTGCCTGCCTGCGGGCCACAGCCAGTGAAGTCCGGTCCTTGGGATTGCGTCCGTCGGAAAATATCCTGACGCCGGCATCGCGAATTGAAGCAGGTTTGCCGCCCGTTTCCAGATCAACAATCGCCCACCCAATCGAATTCGCCCCGATATCGAGGCCCAACCTGAATTCCTGTGACATGACTGGATCTTTCATTGACAATCAGTTGTTGTCACTATTTAATGTTTTTAACGGATTTCGCGCAACCATTTAGCCGATGGGGAAACGTGGTCTTTCCGTTAACAAGTTCATCCGCTTCAGGGCGGCATGAGCACCAAATATGAGGCGGGCTCCGGCCCGTCTCTTTTTGATTCCTGTCCGGATTCCGGAAATGAACGGGACCTGCCGCGTTGCGCATTGTCCGGGGTGAAATCGTTGCGTGACAAACCGGTTCGGCTGTCCTATATCCATCATCATGAACACCGTAACCGCCACGTTTACCTTCTGGTACTTCAGCTATCCGATGCCATCGGCGGCGGCAGGGGTTCGTTCGATCTGAATTTCGATCAGGGACAGTCTCAAAACCGCCACGATGCTGGCGGTTTTTTTATGCCGCCGGCCTGGCCAGAACCAGGGAGATCCGGCACATGTTGGACCATACCGGCGCCATCGCCGCCACAATCGACACCACGGACGATATCCGCATCCGCGATATCACCGAACTGAACACGCCCGCCCAGATCATCGCCCAATACCCGCGCACCCCCCGGGCGACCGGAACGGTGACCGGGGCGCGGCGCGCGCTGCAGCAGATCCTGCACCGGCGCGACGACCGGCTGGCGGTCGTCATCGGCCCCTGCTCGATCCACGACCCGGCCGCCGCGATGGAATACGCCACCCGCCTGGCCGCCCTGCGCGGCCGGTTCGGCGATACGCTGGAGCTCGTCATGCGGGTCTATTTCTCCAAACCGCGCACCACCGTGGGCTGGAAGGGGCTGATCAACGACCCGAACCTTGACGGCAGTTTCGAGATCGAACGGGGGCTGCGCCTGGCGCGGCGGCTGCTGCTGGACATCAACAACCTGGGCCTGCCGGCCGGCTGCGAGTTCCTCGACATGACGATCCCGCAATACATCGCCGACCTGGTGTCCTGGGCCGCCATCGGCGCGCGCACGACGGAAAGCCAGGTGCACCGCGAACTGGCCTCCGGCCTGTCCTGCCCGGTCGGATTCAAGAACGGCACCGGCGGCGACGTGAAGATCGCCGTCGATGCCGCAAGCGCCGCCGCCCAGCCGCATCACTTCCTCGCGGTGACGAAGGACGGCCGTTCCGCCATCGCCACGACCACCGGTAATGAGGACTGCCACATCATCCTGCGCGGCGGCAAGGCGCCCAATTACGACGCGGCCAGCGTGGACGCCGCCTGCGCCGTGGCGCGGAAATCGGGCCTGGCAGCATCCGTGGTGATCGACGCCAGCCATGCGAACAGCGCCAAGAACCCGGAAAACCAGCCGGCCGTCATGGCCGATGTCGCCGCCCGGATCGCCGCCGGCGACGACCGCATTACCGGCGTCATGATCGAAAGCCACCTGGTCGGCGGACGGCAGGACCTCGTGCCCGGCAGGCCGCTGACCTACGGGCAGAGCATCACCGACGGCTGCATCGACTGGGACACCTCCGTCGCGGTGCTGGAAGGCCTGGCGGCGGCCGTCGCGCAGCGGCGCGGCATGCGCGCCGTCGCCTGACCGGAGGACGCGGCAATGACCGGCCGGGGAGCCGGACCGTTCAGCGGTCCGGGTCGTCCCCGCGCTGGTCCTCGCCGTAATAGTCCCGGTCGGCGCGCCGCCGGTCCGGACCGAAGTAATCCGACTCTTCGATAAAACTGCGCGGATGGCGCAGAATCGCGATGATCCGCGCCCGCAAATCCGCCATCGAAAACGGCTTGATGAGAAACTCGGTCACGCCGGCGTCGCGGGCCTCTGTCACCATTTCCCTGGTCGGCATCGCGGTCATCATCAGAATCGCGACATGGGAATTCCCGCTTTTCCCGGATGTCCGGATCGTCTTCGTCAGCGCAATACCGTCCGTCGGCGCCATGTCCCGTTCGGTAATTACGATGTCATAGGCGTTCGCGCGAAGTTCGCCAAACGCCCGCTCGGCGTCACCGACCGTATCGACCTTGGCGATACCGATCGATTTCAGAACATCCCGCGTCAGCGCGGACATGGCCCGGTCCGGGTCCACGACGAGGACCAAAAGCTGCGTCAGGTCGTTTGGCATACGGCGGATTTCCTCTCTGGTGGGCAGGGTACCGTGAATCCGCCTTAAAGAAAATCGTGATTCCGATTAACACGTGAATCTGCTTTTAATTTAAAGTGATAGAGCAGATTCACGCCTTTTATCTGACGCAATTATTGCGTCAGATAAAAGGCGATCTACTCTAGACTGCGCCGCAAGCGGCGGCGTCGCCGTCACCGTATTGCCCAGGCGGCAGGCGCCGTCCGGGGTCAGGCGATTTAACTGGGGACCAGAAGATGCTTAACGAATTCAAGAAATTTGCCATGCGTGGCAATGTGGTGGATCTGGCCGTCGGCTTCGTACTTGGCGGCGCGTTCGGCACAATCGTCAAGTCGCTGGTGAACGATATCATCATGCCGCCGATTGGACTGCTGCTGGGCGGCGTCGATTTTTCCGACCTGAAGATCGTCCTGAAAGACGGCGACGCGGTGGCGAATGTTCCCGAGGTCGCGATCAATTACGGGCTGTTCATCAACAGCGTCATCAGCTTCATGATCGTCGCCTGGGCCCTGTTCATAATTATCAGGGCCATGAATTCGCTGAAAAGGAAAGAAGAAGCCGCCCCCGCGGCGCCGGCCGCCCCGCCCAGGCAGGAAATCCTGCTGGAGGAAATCCGCGACCTTCTTGCCAGGCGCTGAGCACAGCGGGGGGCGATGGCGCCTCAGGTATTTGACGCCGCGCCGGGAAGCCGGACGCCCGCATCCCGGCCCGCGGCCTAACTTTCGGTTTTCACCCCCAGCCGCACCGATTCCTCGACACGGGAGAGGAAAATCCGGACCCTGTTTTCCCGGATATACCTGTCGGTCGCCTCGCGCGCGCCCTCGCACCAGCCGTAGTCGTCGATGATCAGGATGCCGCCGGTGCTGAGCACCGGATACAGATGCACCAGTTCGTGCCAGGTGGAGTTGTACCAGTCCGTATCCAGCCGCAGCAGCGCGGCAATTTCCGGCATGGCGCCGGGGATGGTGTCCTCCACCGGCCCTTTCACGAAGACCAGGTTTTCTTCCGGATAGCCGGTGTTCAGCACATTGGCGCGCACGTCATCGACCGTCCCGCCAAACCCCATGGTCCTGTTCTGCTGCTTCGCCTGGTCCCAGAGCTGCTGGTAGTTCTTGCCGTCCCAGTCCGTGTCGCGGTCGCCCGGGCGGGTCATGCCCTCGAACGTGTCATACAGGTAGATCTTTCGGCTCGTGTCGCCGAAGCGCCGCAGCGCCATCGCCGCCAGCATCACCGAGCCGCCGCGCCAGACGCCGCATTCGACGATGTCGCCGGGGATGCCGTTCTGCACGATATACTGGATCGCCTTGAACAGCTGGTAGGGCGCCTCGATCCCGCGCTCCACCGTCATGGTGAAGGGGGCGATCTTCGGGAAGAGCTGCATGAAGAAGGCGTCGTCCGGGTCGTCGGCGCGGATGTCCCGGTAATCGAGCTCGACCTGCTTTTTGATGCTGACCTTGACCATGCCGCGCCCTTCCGATGCTGTAACAGGAATATGCCGCAGCGGGCGAATCCCGGCAACCGGCGGCGATTCCCCCGCATGGCGATATGCGTTACGTTGACCGCATGCCCCACCCGCAGGAACCATCCCGAGTGACCCGCAAGCCGTCGCTGATCGTTTCGGGCGCCAACGCCCCCTATTTCACATGGCTCCGCGACCTGTGGATTTCCTGGGATTCCTGTGGCGCCGGGGACCTGACCGATTTCGCCGTCATGGATCTCGGCCTGGAGGCGGGCCAGCGCGCCTGGCTGGAGGCGCGCAACGTCGTCGTCACAACCCCGGACTGGCCGTTCGACGGACTGGCGGGCAAGACGCCGGAATGGTTCAAGGCGATGGTCTGCCGGCCTTTCCTGCCGGAAATTTTCCCCGGCTGGGACTACGTCTTCTGGCTCGACGCGGACAGCTGGTTCCAGAACGCCGACGCGCTGAAGCTCTTCGTCGCGGGCGCGGCGCGGGACGGATTCTGCGTCGTCCCGGCGGTCGACCGCGCCTATAAACCCACCTATCGCGGCGGGCACTGGTTCCTCGACTGGCAGAAATCCTGCCTTGAAAAAGGCTTCGGCGAAGACATGGCGGCGCGGCTCTACCGGCACCCGATCGTTTCCGCCGGCGCGATTTGCGGCGCGCCCGACGCGCCGCACTGGAAAATCTGGCAGGACTACGCGGAGATCGCGATCCGGCGCGCCGTCTACCGCGAGGCGGAGCAGTCGGCGCTGAACGTGGCCGTGCATCTCGGCACGCTGAAGACCCATTTCCTGCCCTCCTGGTGCCACTGGGTCTGCAATATGGCCCTGCCGCTGATCGACATGGAACGCGGGCTGTATGTGGAACCCCATCAGCCGCATATGCCGGTCAGCATCATGGGCATGCCGGGCAATACACGGACCGACGAGTTCAACGTGCCGACCTCGCACGGCGACACCGTCCCCTCCACCCTGCGCTACGGCACCGCCGCGAAGGCGGCGCAGCGCCACCGCATCTGGCGGAAGAGCACCGGCGAACCGTGAGCGACGGCATACGCCTGTTCCTCGACCTGCATCTCTGGTTCGCCGCGACCCTGACCAACCCCTACGGGCAGGGCGCGTTTTCGTTGCTGGCGCTGGGCGGCATGGTCTGCCTGATGGTCGGCGCCATGCTGGGTCTCGCCCGACCGCGACGGCGCCTGCTGCTGTTTCTGTTTCCGGTATTGGCGAGCCAGGGATTCGTGCTGGGCGCGGGGCTGCTGCAGGTCGCGTTTCCGGCGGGCGGCGTCTGGCTGGGCCTCGTGTTTGCCAGCCTGCAGATCGCCGTCATCGGCCTCGCGTTTTTCAGAAATCGGGACGTATGGCTGCCGTCACTCTGCCTGTCGGTATTCTGTGCGATATACGCCTGGTACGCCCACTTCGCCGCAGCGACAATACTGAATCGCCTGCCGGTTTCGTGAGGGCCGATGCGGCGCCTTGCTCACGCACCCTTCCCCGCCCGCAGCATGCAGAACGCCGCCAGCGCCGCGAGGCTGAGGCCTGACGAGACATACAGCGCGCCGGTACCGATTTCGTCGATCAGGAAGCCGAACAGCAGCGGCGCGCCCGCCTGGCCGATCCGCGCCGGGGCGCCGAGCAATCCCAGCCGGTAGCCGTAGTTTTCCGGACCGAAGACCGCAAGCGGCACCGTGCCGCGCGCGATGGTCAGGATGCCGTTGCCGGCCCCGTGCAGCACGGCGAAGCCATAGGGAAACGCGCCGCCGAGCAGAAACAGCAGTCCTACGCCCACCGGATGCGCCGCCGCCGCCAGCCGCGCGGTGACCAGCGCATGGAACCTGCTGAGAAAGCCCGCTTCGAGCAGCCGCGCCGCGACCTGCGCCGGGCCGATCATGGCGCCGGCGGCGATGGCCTGCGCCGTGGTCGCCCCCGCTGTTTCCAGGATGCGCGGCAGGTGCACCGCCATCGCCGCCGTCACGATCCAGGCCGAGGCAAAGGCGAAGCCCAGCAGCCACATCGACCGGTCCATCGGGATATGCGGCTTCGGCAGTTTCACGCCATCGGCGGACGCGGCGGGCGGTTCGGTTTTCGGGATCAGAAAGCGGCTCAACGGGAAGCCGATCAGCACATTCGCCGCCGCCCAGGCGAGGCAGGTATCGCGCCAGCCGATTTCCGCCAGCCCCCAACCGGTCAGCGGCCAGCCGACCGTGCTGGCGAAACCGGCGATCAGGGTGATGCCGGTGATCGCCCGGCGCGCCTGGTCGCCATAGATCCGGCCCAGCGCCGCGAAGGCGGCATCGTACAGGCCCAGCCCCATGCCGACCCCGAGGATCAGCCAGGCGGCCCAGACCGTCGCCACCGACTGCGCCATGGCCAGCACGACCAGCCCCGCGGCGATGACCAGATTGGCGGATGACAGCACGCCGCGGCCGCCGAAACTGTCGATGGTCCGCCCGATGCGGGGGCCGAGCACGGCGGAAATCAGCAGCGCGGCGGAAAAAGCCCCGAAGATCCAGTTGCTGGCGAAGCCGATATCCCGCGCGATCGGCACGGCGAGGATGGCGACGAGGTAATAGCTGGAGGCCCAGGTCAGCGTCTGCCCGATGCCGAGCACGATGATGGCGCGGCGCAAGTCAGTCGGCCGCTTCGGCGGAGGGCGGGTTCACGGCGCGGCATACGGTTTCAAGGTGGCTGGCATAGGCCTGCGCGAATTTGACCGATTCGTCTTCCTCGAAATAACCGCTGCGCACGGCAAAGAAGGATTCGGGATCGTCGACGCCCGGCGGGGCTTCGCCGGTCGCACGGAAGGCGCGCGCCGCCAGCAGGCAGCGCCGCCGCGTGCGGGTGATCATCAGGTCGGAGGGGGCGAGGTGCTCGAAGGCATGATCGGTGAGCGGCCCCATGCTTTCGGTCACCGCCTGGTCCTGCTGGTGGATATTGGCGATGCCGGTGAACAGGGCGCCGCTGCGCTGCAAGGCGCGGTCGATCTGCCAGTCGTTGGATTCATTGCCGGTGATGCGCCAGCGGCCCAGCCAGTCGGTGGTGTTGGGCAGGTATTCATGCTGCGCGCGCGGCGCGCCCAGCTTGCCGTTGCGCAGCGGCGGCCGCTCCCGGTTGCCGCCGGAACTGCCCGCCTTCCAGTAGACATAGATGAACATTGTATGGGTATCGTCCAGCGGCACCCAGGCGCGGACATGCACATGGCTGTCGAAGGCGCCCTGCGGCGTCTGCGTCCAGAACGGAAAGATGAAATTGGATATCCGCCAGTAGTTCCGCCCCGGCGCGCATTGCCGCCAGGCGCCGTAGCTGGCGCCCCAGGGCGTATCCGCCACGTCGAAACGCGGCGCGCGGTCGTTGACCGTCTGGTTGAAGGGGTGGTCTTCGGGCACGTCGTCGGGCCCGACATGACCGACATGCAGGAAGCCGAAATGCGAGGTGTCGATATCGCCTTCCAGCGCCTGCATCCAGTTGCAGTCGCGCATCACGAAATTGATCCCGACTTCGCCTTCCGGCACCAGCGTGGATTCCATCGCCGGCAGCGGCGGGGCCTGTTCGCGCGCGCCCATATAGACCCAGACCAGCCCGTTGCGCTCCGCCACGCGGTAGGCCTTCGCGTGCACCTTGTGCCTGAAATCCTGTTCCGGCCGCAGGTTCGGCATGTCGATGCAATTGCCCGCCGCATCGAATTTCCAGCCATGGTAGACGCAGCGGATGCCGCCTTCCTCGTTCCGCCCGAGGAACAGCGAGGCGCAGCGATGCGGGCAGCGGTGATCCATCACCCCGACCCGGCCGTTCGTGTCGCGGAAGGCGATCAGCTTCTCGCCCAGCAGCATCAGCCGCATGGGGTCGCCATCGGCCGCCAGCTCGTCCGATTTCGCCGCCGGTATCCAGTACTGGCGCATGAAATCGCCCATCACCGTGCCCGCGCCGACGCGCGTCAGATCCTCGCTGTCCTGCTGTGCTGTCATGGCGTTGTCTCCCTGCCCGCCATCCTGCCGCGTGGCCGCGCATCCGCCAAGGTGATTTTCATATTCCGCGCGGCGTGCTTATCATGGCGGCAGAGACGAAAAGCAACCGCACCGGCGCCCGGAACCGCGCCCGGAAACCAGCCATAGGGGGAAAGACCATGCCGTTAATTCAAGCCGACCGACTGAGGACCATCGCCGCCAGACTGCTGGAAGGGGCCGGCGCCCCGGCGAGCGAAGCCGCCACGGTGGCCCGCCATGTCATCAACGCCAACCTGGTCGGCCATGATTCGCACGGCATCATCCAGATCCCGTCCTATATCAACCGGGTCGAGGTGAAGCACATCATCCCCGGCGCGCCCATCGACATCATCCAGGAAAGCGACACCACGACCGTGATCGACGGCCATTGGGGCTTCGGCTATGTGGTCAACGAATTCGCAATGAAGAAGACCATCGAGAAGGGCCGCAAACAGAACGTCGCCGCGACCACCGTGTTCCGCCAGGGCCATGTGGGCCGCGCCGCCTCCTACCCGATCATGGCGGCGGAGGAAGGCTTCATCGCCATGATGACGGCGGATTCCGGGCGTTCACCCAAGGCCGTGGCGCCGTTCGGCGGGCGCGAGGCGCGGCTGGGCACCAACCCGATCGCCATCGCCATGCCCTCCAACTTGCCGGGGCCGGTCTTCATCGACATGGCGACCTCGGCCGCCGCGAACGGCAAGATCAAGCTCGCCGAGGCGCGCGGCCAGTCGATTCCCGAAGGCTGGGTGCTGACCAAGGACGGCGAACAGACGACCGACCCGGGCGACCTCAGCAAGGGCGGCGTGCTGCTGCCGCTGGGCGGGCTGGTCGGCTACAAGGGCACGGGGCTGGCCGCGATGGTCGAAATCTTCTCCGGGCTGCTGACCGGGCTGGGCTTCGGCGTGGAACCGACCGGACGGCACAATGACGGCTGCTTCATGGCCGTGTTCAAGGTCGAGGCCTTCCGCCCGCTGGACACCTTCAAGCAGGAAGTCACCGAATTCGCCCGGTACCTGAACGAAACCCCGACCCAGAAGGGATTCGACAAGGTCTATTACCCCGGCGAGATGGAATACCTCACCGAACAGAAGCGCAGCGTCGACGGTATCGATGTCGAGGACGCGACCTGGAAGAAGCTGGGCGACCTGGCGGAGAATTTCGGCTGCGCCAAAGAACTGGACCTGTAACAGGGGCGGGCAAACAAAAGCGGCGGCTCCCGGGGGAACCGCCGTTCTGTGCCTTGATGCCGTCCGCTGACCTTCAGCGGACGGCACAAGGATCGGCGTCATCGGATTCCCCGAGCAGGCGATCAACATGGCTTTCGGCGGCGAGGACCCTGCGCGCCATGCCCGGTACGCGCTACGGCAGGCGCGGCCGGGCGGGTTATCTACGGTTGCAATTCTACCCCTGATGTGCCGGATCGCATTCGTAGCGGAGCGCGGACCGGAAAAACAGGAATGACAGCCAGAGGCTCACGGCGGCGCCCAGGCCGCCGAGCAGGATCTGGGTTTCGATCCCGAGATCCAGGGTCCGGCCCAGCGCCCAGACCAGGGCGCCATCGACCGTCAGCAGCTCGCTGAGGACCAGCGACGTCGGCGTCGCCGCAAACAGCGATGCCGCAAGCAGGCTGCGCCGGGGCAGCCGTTGTTCGCAGCCGGATTGCGCAATCCCGGACGTTATACCGCCAGCAGGGTCAAGCGCGGAACCGATCATGATTTGTTCTCCGAAACCAGCGGATTGCCGCCATGCCCGCCGCATTGACGGGGGGTTCGGCGCTGGTTGCGAAAAAATATATGGGCGCGCCTGCCAGACCTTGTGAGGCCAGCCAAAAAATATATTTGCAGGTCCGAAACCGGCGCAAAACCGGGAAAACTCAGAAGGGTTTCGTTCCCTTCACCACGGTGCGGTGCAGCAGGCGCTTTTCCAGTTTCATGTCGTAATTGCGGACCGCGCGGTGGACCAGGGTGCGGTTGTCCCACATCACCACATCGCCGGGCCGCCATTGATGGGTGAAGACGAATTGCGGCTGCTCCACATGGGCCAGCAGGTCCTTCAGCAGCGCCCGGCCTTCCTCGTAATCCATGCCTTCGACATGCGAGGTATGGGTGCCGAGATACAGCGTCTTGCGCCCGGTATCGGGATGGGTGCGGACCAGCGGATGGGTGACGGGGGGACTGTCGGCAATTTCCTCCGCCGTCGCGGGCACGTTACCGGTGTTTTTCCGGCTCGCTTCCCAGCTGTGCACGACCTGCAGATTCGCGATCCGCTGCTTCATCGCCTCGGGCAGCGCGTCATAGGCCAGCCCCGTGTTGGCGAACTGCGTGTCCCCCCCGGCGGACGGCACCAGCTTCGCATGCAGGATGGTCGCGAGCGACGGGACCGGCCGGTAGGACTTGTCCGTATGCCAGAAATAATTGCCGTGCGTCGGCGGGGTTTCGGTGGGATTGCCGTTATCGTCCAGGTTGGTCACCAGATTGACCAGCGGCGCCAGCACGCCGGGCGCCAGACGCCGGACATTGCCTTCCAGATCGCCGAACTGCCGCGAGAAGGCTTCCTGCGCCGCCGGGTCAAGGTCCTGATCGGGGAAGACAAGGATGTAATGTTCCAGAAACGCCGCGTAGATCGTGTCCTTCACCGCCGGGCTCATCGGCCGTGACAGGTCGATCCCGGTGATTTCCGCGCCGCCGGTTTCCGACAGCCGGCGGATGGAAAACGCGCCCGGCGCGCCGGAAGGCGCCGTGCGGACAGATGTTCCGGTCTGGGTCTGTGCCATGACATTTCCCTCTGGCGTGAATGCAGTACCGCAGAGGCTATCCAAAGATTGCAGACCGCGCAAATGGTCCTACGGAGTCGCCAGCGGCGCGAATTGGCGTTACCGTCGCCCGCAGACGACGATTCAGGAGACACAAATGGCATACGAAACGATCACGGTGACGCCGATCAGCCCGGTGATCGGCGCGGAAATATCCGGCGTCGACCTGACACAGCCGTTGGGAAACCAGGCCTTTGCCGAAATTCACCAGGCGCTGCTGGATCATCTGGTCATCTTTTTCCGCGACCAGGATATCGATTGGGAGCAGCACAAGGCGTTCGGCCGACGCTTCGGCGCCCTGCATATCCACCCGACCGCGCCGGCCCCGGAAGGGCATCCGGAAATCCTCGTCATCCATGCCGATGAGAATTCGAAGACCATTGCCGGGGAAAACTGGCATTCGGATGTGAGTTGCGACGCGGAACCGCCGATGGGCAGTATCCTGCACCTGCACCAGGTGCCCAGCCCCGGCGGCGACACGATGTTCGCCAATATGTATGCGGCCTATGACGCCCTGTCGGATGCGATGAAGGCGCTGCTGGACGGGCTGCATGCGCGGCATGAATCCCGCCATGTCCATCTCGGCCGGCTGGGCAACAAGGGGCGGATGCGCGACGGCACCGACGCCTATCCGGAATCGGTGCACCCCGTGGTGCGGACACACCCGGAAACCGGTCGCAAGGCGCTTTATGTGAATGAAAACTTCACGACCCGTATCGAGGAACTGAAACCGGCGGAAAGCCGGGCGCTGCTGGAATTCCTGTACCGGCACACCGAAACGCCGGAATTTCACTGCCGCTTTCACTGGCGGCCGAAATCCATCGCCTTCTGGGACAATCGCTGTGCGCAGCACCGCGCGCTCTGGGATTATTTCCCGCAGACAAGGCATGGCTATCGCGTCACGGTAGCGGGAACCCGACCCTATTAATCGCGTTAGCATCATACCCTTGGAAACACTTGCATCGGGGGGATGGCATGGCGTTGAAGAATATTCTGGTCTACATTTCCGACTCGGCCCAGTCGCAGCACCGGGTCGATGCGGCCATTGATCTGGCGATGCGGCACGACGCCCACCTGACGGGCATTGACGTCGAGCCGACGGTCCGCATGTCGACCTACGTGGCACCGGAAATTCCGAAAGATGTCCTTCGGGAAATCCAGGCGCAGCATGCGGCGCGGGCCGCAAAGGCGCGTGCGAATTTCGAAACCGCGGCGCAACGCACCGGATGGTTCGACCGCTGCAGTCTGATGACCGAACACGGCGACCCGATCGATGTCCTGTCGTTGCACGCGCGCCATGCGGATCTGACGATTGTCGGTCAGACGCCCCCGCCCAATACGCCCAATGGCGAAATGTCCCTGGCGCATGACCTGGTGCTGCAATCCGGCCGTCCCGTGCTCGTCATGCCGTTTTTCGGCGCGACCGCGCCGATCGGAAAGAATATCGTCGTCGCCTGGAACGGCGGCCGCGAGGCGGCGCGCGCGGTCGGCGACGCGATGTCGCTGCTGGAACGCGCGGATACGGTGTGCGTCCTGTCGATTCAGCCCGAAGGATCAGACGACGCGCCGGGGGCCGATATCACCCATCATCTCGCCCGGCATGGTGTCCGGGCAACCGCAAGGCAATCCGTAGCGAACAATGTCGATACAGGCGACGTGCTGCTCAATTTCGTCGCGGATTCCGGCGCGGACCTGCTCGTGATGGGCGCTTACGGGCATTCACGCATGCGCGAGATGGTCCTTGGCGGCGTCACGCGGCACGTGCTGCAACACGCGGCCGTGCCGATTTTGATGTCCCATTGAACGGAAGGCGCGGCGCGCTTCATCTCGCGGCCGGCATTGCGAAATACAAGAGATTCTTCAGAAACATTCCGTCTCCGCCCATTTGGCGCTAAGCTGCCGCCGCGTCTGTTTATCACAACCGGAATGCATGCACATGACTCTAAAAGTCGCCGTATCCTGGGGCGAGTTGATCGACAAGATCACGATCCTGGAAATCAAGCGCGACCGACTGCGCGACCCGGGGCAGCTTGCCCATGTGGAAACCGAACTTGCCGCGCTCGTCGCGGCGCGCGACGGCGCCCTTTCCGCCGCTGCCGACATTGCGGCGGAAACGGAAAACCTGCGCGACATCAACACGGCCTTGTGGGAAATCGAGGATGACATTCGCGGCCATGAACGGCGCAAGGATTTCGGGCCGGGCTTCATCGAACTGGCGCGATCCGTATACATCACCAATGACCGCCGCGCCGCGATCAAGCGGCGGATCAACGACAGGCTGGGCTCCGACATCGTCGAGGAAAAATCCTACGCGGATTACGGATAGAAGGTGCGGCGACCGGGGCCTATTCCGGCAATTCCCGTGCCGACGGCGCCACATAGACGGTCATCGGTTCGCTGCGTCCGCGGATTGTCACCTCCCGCTTGCTGAAATCCGAAAGGTCCAGCCCGGAACGCCTGACCGTCCAGTCCGAAACGACAAGCTCCGCGCCGTATTCCTTGGTCTGGGTTTCCAGGCGGCTGGCGGTGTTGACCGTATCGCCGATGGCCGTAACCGAAGTGGCGGCGCCATACCCCATCTTGCCGACGATGGTCGGACCGCAATGGATACCGATCCCGATCCGCAGGGGTTCGTCCAGGTCATGGGCCAGCGCCCGGTTCAGTTCCGCCATCCGCAGGCTCATCTGACGCGCCGCCGCCAGCGCCGCGCGGCTGCCCGCTTCGGGACCGCTTTCGATTCCGAACAGCGCCATCACGCCGTCGCCGATAAACTTGTCCAGATGCCCGCCGCTCTTCGTGACCGCCTCGCCCATGCAGTCGAAATACCGGTTGAGCAGAAAGACCACGTCATAGGGGAGCATTTTTTCCGACAGCTTCGTAAAGGCCCGCAAATCGGCGAACAGGATGGCGATTTCCAGCTCCTCGCCCTGCAGGTAGCCGGGCCGGTCATGGCCCTCCTCCGCCCCGGCGGAAACCGGAAATAGCCGCATGACATCGACCGATCCGCCGGTGGGACGGGTCTGGCAGGCCAGCCGCACCTGCACCCCGGCGCGCACACGCTCCAGCAGGTTGCGTTCCTCGGCGCTTGCCGGCGACAGGTTTTCAGCCCCCCGCGTTATCCGTACCCGGCATGTCGAACACCGCCCCCGCCCGCCGCAAACGCTGGCATGGGGAATATCGGCGGCGTGGCTGGCTTCCAGAATGGTCCGCCCCGGCGGAAACTGGATGCTCATGCCGTCGTCATAGGTCACCCTGACAATGCCGCGCCAGCTTTCCCATTTCGTCCGTATCGCCCGCAGGCCCATGGTACAGGCAAGCAGCGCCAGAAAGCTGACGACGAAATAATCCGCCATATAGGCCATCGCCGCCTGTTCCGCGCCATCGGGCCATTGGATCCGGGCCTTGAACGCCTCGAACCAGGCCGGGTCGGCCGCGAGCATGCGGGCGCGCTTCGCCCCCTGCCAGACCCCGATCAGCGCCAGGGCCGGGAGCAGCAGCGCGAAGACGTTCAGCAGGTGCTGCCAGTGCCGGTACCAGGCTTTCAGGTGCAGCCAGTGATACAGTCCGATACAGCCATGCGCCCAGGCAGCGAGCGTCACCGCAACCTGCCGTACCCCGACCCAGGGGTCCACATACCACTGCACCAGCAGAACCGACATATAGTCGACCTTGACGTCGAAGAAATTGAAGGCGACGCGCGTGCCGAGGATATGCCCGACAAGCATCAGAGGGATCGTCAGACCGAGAAACAGCTGGACCCCTTCCGTCGCGGACATCCTGAAGCGGCGGCGCTGGTAGATCGCATAGAAGGCCAGCAGGACATGAACGAGCATCGCGCCGTACAGCAGCACGGTTCCGGGTGGCGACCACCAGGGCGCGTGGATCAGTTCGCGGACGACATTCATCGCCTGTAGCGACCAGAGTCCCGCGGCATGATTGATCAGGTGCAGGGTGACGTAACTGAACAGAATCAGCCCTGAACCGAGGCGTAGCTTCCTGATCAATCGGGATACTCCACGGTCGCGGCGACAGGCGCCCTGCCGGAAAAATCGTACGTTCGTGAAAAATAGCATGCCGCCATGACGATTGCAGCAGAAGAGATCGCATACTATATGTGCTTGCAGAATCGCGACGGCTTCCTACATTGGACCGGGATTGCGCAGGCAAACAGGGGGGGACCGGTGCACTTATGAGCATGGTAGAAATCGAAAACCTGACACGGTCGTTCGGAACGATTACGGCTGTGGATCATGTTTCCTTTTCGGTCGACCGCGGCGAGGTGCTGGGCTTTCTGGGCCCCAACGGCGCCGGCAAGTCCACCACCATGAAAATGATCACCGGGTTCCTGGCCCCGTCCTCGGGTTCGGTGACGGTCGACGGGTTCGATGTCGCCCGCGACCCCATCGCGGTGAAACAGCGGATCGGCTATCTGCCGGAAGGCGCACCGCTGTGGCCGGACATGACGGCCGGCGGCTTTCTCGAATTCATCGCCGGCGTCCGCGGATTCTCCGGCGGCGAGGCGGAAAGCCGGATTGCCGATGTCGTCTCGAAAACCCAGATTTCGTCGATCATGAACCAGCCGCTCGATACCCTGTCCAAGGGCTTCAAGCGCCGCGTCGGCCTGGCGCAGGCATTGCTGCACGACCCCGATGTCCTGATCCTGGACGAACCGACGGACGGGCTGGACCCCAATCAGAAATTCGAGGTTCGCTCTCTCATTTCGGCGATGTCGAAGCAAAAGGCCATCGTCATTTCAACCCATATCCTCGAAGAGGTCGAAGCGGTCTGTACCCGGGCGATCATAATCGCACATGGCAGGATCGTAGCCGATGCAACGCCGGCGGAGTTGCTGTCGCGGTCCGACCGGCACAACGCGGTATCGCTGCGCGTCGGCGGAAATGTCGATGCCGCGCGCAGCATCCTGCTCGACCTGCCGGCCGTTGCGTCTGTCGAACTGGCGCAGGCCGACAGGCTGTTCGTTCGCGCCAGGGGCGGATCGCCCATTCTCGACGAAGTCGGCGAGGCCCTGCGCAAGAACAAGGTCCCGGTCGAAGAAATCCACGTCACGCGGGGCCATCTCGATGACGTTTTCCGAAGCATCACGACAAACAGATAGTCCGGAACAGTGTCCTCCATCAAAAACACATTCTTCGTTATGCGGCGCGAACTCGCGGGATATTTCGCAACTCCCGTCGCCTATGTCTTCATCGTCATTTTCCTGCTGCTGGTGAATGCGCTGACCTTTTTCATGGGTCATTTCTTCGAACGCGGACAGGCCGACCTGGCGTCGTTCTTCCAGTTCCATGCCTGGGTCTACATGCTGCTGATCCCGGCGATATCGATGCGCATGTGGGCCGAGGAGCGCAAATCGGGCACGATCGAACTGCTGATGACGCTGCCGCTGTCGCTGATGCAGGTCGTGCTGGGCAAGTATCTCGCCGCCGTGGTCTTCGCGGCGATTGCCCTGGCGCTGACCTTCCCGATCTGGATCACGGTCAATTATCTCGGCGAGCCGGATAACGGGGTCATCCTTGCCGGTTATCTGGGCAGCCTGCTGATGTCCGCCGGTTTCCTGGCCGTCGGGACGTTCGTTTCGGCGCTGACCAAGAACCAGGTTATCGCCTTCGTCCTGACCGCGGCCGTGTGTTTCGTGCTGATCGCGAGCGGCGCGCCCATCGTGCTCAGCTTCTTTTCCGACTGGGCCCCCAGGGAGGTTGTCGACTTCATCGCGTCGCTCAGCTTCCTGGCGCATTTCAGCGCCATCTCCAAGGGCGTGCTGGACATCCGGGATGTCGTCTATTTCGTCTCGCTGATCGGCGTGTTCCTGTTCGCCAATGCCGTGGCGGTCGAACGGCTGAAGGCGGAGTGAGGCGACGATGATAAATGCATTACTGAACCGCAAGGGCGGATGGATCGCCGGAATCGCCATCGCCATCGCCGTATTTGTCGCCCTGAATGTGGGGCTGTCGGGCGTGACCGGCCTTCGCGTGGACCTGACCCAGGACCGGCTGTTTACGCTGTCCGATGGCACTGAAAAAATCCTGCAGCGCATCGAGGAACCGGTGTCGCTGGACCTCTATATTTCCCAGCGGCTGGTCGAGGAAGTGGCGCTGTACGGGCTCTATGCGACCCGCGTGCGCGACATGGTCAACGAATTTGCCGCCGTGTCGGACGGCATGGTTACCGTTACCGAACACGATCCGGCGCCCTTCTCCGAGACCGAGGACACCGCCGTCAGCGCCGGCGTACAGGGCGTGCCGATCGATACGGGGGGCGAACGGGTCTATTTCGGACTGGTCGCCCGCGCCGGCGACCGGGTCGAAACCGTTCCGTTCTTCCAGCCCACGCGCGAGGCGTTCCTGGAATACGACCTCGCCCGACTGATCGAGGGGCTGACCAGGCAGCGCAAGCCGGTCATCGGCATCGTCACCGATCTGCCGATGTTCGGCGGCTTCGATCCGCGCAGCCAGGAGCAGCGCTGGATGCTGATCGACGGCATCGAGGAAAGCTTCGAAGTCCGCAATATCTTCGACATCGAGGCTGACCTGAACGAGGAAATCGACGTGCTGTTCATGGCCCATGCGACGCGGCTCAAGGACGAGCAGCTTTATGCCATCGACCAGTTCCTGATGCGCGGGGGACGGGCGCTTCTGATGGTCGACCCCTATAGCGAAATCGCGGCGCTGAACACGCTTTCGGGCCGCCCGATCGCGCGGGACTCCACGCTGAATCGCCTGCTGGAGAAATGGGGCGTGTCGATCGAAGAAAAAATGGTCGTGTCCGACATTACCCTGGCGCGGATGGTCAATGCCGGAACGGCGGAGAATATACGGCCCGCGCCCTATCTGCTGTGGCCGTCCTTCAGGGCCGACAACATCAACGCCGACGACGCGGTGACCCGCGACATCACCACCGTGAACATGGGGACGCCGGGTTCCATCGCCGTCGCCGACGATGCCGCGGTAAAGGTCGAAACCCTTCTGGAAACGACTGAACGAAGCCAGCTCTTCGACAGCGAGATGATCAATCCGCGCGAGCCGAATATCCTGGAGTTCATCGAGAAATTTCAGGCGGACGACAAGAAGTACACCACCGCCGTGCGGATTTCCGGCGAGGTCGACTCCGCCTTTCCCGACGGTAAACCGAAACCGGAACCCGAACCCGAAGCCGCGACACCTGACGAAGGCCAGCCGGGCGACGCCGCATCGGACGAAGCGAAGCCGGACGAAGCCAATCCGGATGGCGCCGCGCCGGCCGAAACCGCAACGCCGGCCACGCCGCCCGCCGAACCCGAAGCCGCGGAAGGCGAACCGGAACGCCCGCATGTCGCCCGGTCCCAGCAGCCGCTGAATATCGTGCTGATCGCCGATGCGGACATGCTGGAAACCCGATTCTGGGCGACCGAGCAGGAATTCTTCGGACAGCGGGTGTTGGAGCCCTTCGCCAATAACGGCGACCTTGTCATCAACGCGCTGGAAAACCTGACCGGATCCGGGGACCTGATCACCCTGCGCAGCCGGGGCACGGCGCAGCGCCCCTTTACCCGGGTCGAAGCCCTGCGGATCGCCGCCAACGAACAGTACCGCGCGCGCGAGCAGGCGCTCGCGACGCGGCTGCAGGAGACCCAGCAGAAATTCGACGAGGCGCAGCAGAAAGCCAGCGCCGAATCGCAGGGTGGCGCGGCCGCACCTGTCCTGACGGCGGAACAGAAGACCGCGCTGGAAACCGAACTTGAAACGCTGCGCACCGATCTGCTGGCGATCCGCAAGGAACTGCGGGATGTACAACTCAAGCTGCGCGAGGATATCGAGGCGCTCGACACCACGCTGCGTTTCGCCAATATCGTCCTGGTGCCTGCCCTGGTCGGCGTGTTCGCCATCATCCTGGGCATCGCCCGCATCCGCCGGCGCGCGGCGGCGAACGCCTGATTGAAGTGCCGGACGAACAATTGACGTGACCCTGTTCCGGTAGCAGATACTCTTGGGACCCGGCCCTTCATCCGGCCGCCACGCGCGTCCGGCCATCAGGGATGAACGATGACCCGATTTCTTACCGTCCTGACGATCCTGTTCGGCGTTTTCGCCGCACCGGCGATTCCGGTCGCGGAACCGGCCCCGGAACAGAACGACGTGTCTGCGCAGAGCCTGGAAAACCTGGTCGAGACACTGGAAAGTCCGGAGCGGCGCGATGCGCTGCTGGACGACCTCCGTGCGCTGCTCGAGGCAAAGCGGCAAGCAGAACCCGCGGCGACCGACCCCGGCGCCGGCGCGGAACTGCTGGCCACCCTGACAGCGCGCGTCGGCACGGTCAGCCGGCAGATCGTCGCCGCGGCGTCATTCGTGGTCGACCTGCCGCAACTGGCGGGCGGGATCGTCAACGTTTTCAACGATGCGGAACGGCGCGGCCCCGTGCTGGAGATGCTGGTCCGGATTGTCCTTGTGCTGCTGGCGGGCTTCGTCGTGGCCTTCGTGCTGCGGCGGGCCGTGCAACGGCCCCGCATGGCCATCGAGGCCCAGGCGGATGACAAGGTCGGACTGACGGTCGTCCTGCTGCTGGCCCGGATGCTGCTGGACCTGCTGCCGGTTGCCGGATTCGCCGCAGCCGGACTTGGCGCGCTGACCGTATTCGGGCCGGACGGAAACGGCCGTATCGCAACCGTCGCCCTGATCCACGCCAATGTGATCGTCGGTGTGGTGCTGGCGCTGGCGCGTATGTTCCTGGCGCCTTTCTATACGGGGCTGCGGCTGTTTCCGCTGCAAGACGAAACCGCCCATTACATCTACGTCTGGATCAAGCGGCTGGCGATCCTGTCGGTCTATGGCTATTTCACGATCCAGGCGGCCATGCTGCTGGGATTGCCGCAACCCGCCTATAATGTGCTGCTGAAACTGCTGGGGCTCGCGGTCAGCCTGCTGCTGATCATGGTCGTGTTGCAGAACCGCCGGGACGTCGCGGACGGCATTCGCGGCGAAGGTCGCGGGCCGCTCCCGATTCTGCGCCGGCGGCTCGCCGATATATGGCATGTCCTGTTCATCATGTACCTGGTGTGCAGCTACGCAGTCTGGGCGCTGGAAATCTATGGCGGGTTCGAATATGTCGCGCGGGCAACCGTCCTCACGGTCGTCATCGTCGCGATCGGCAGAATCCTGGAACTGGCGATCCAAAAGGGGGTGCAGCGGGCCTTTACCCTCGGCCACGAACTGAACATCATGTTGCCGGGGCTGGAGGCCCGCGCCAACCGCTATCTGCCCGTGGTGCAGACCGCGGCGCGCACGATCCTGTACCTGTTCGGCTTTCTCGCGATCCTGCAGGTCTGGGGACTGGATGTCTATTCCTGGATCGCCTCCCCTTCAGGCCTTACGGTTGTCGGACGGGTAGTTACCGTGGCGCTGGTGGTGCTGGCCGCCCTCGCCATATGGGAATTTGTCAGCGCGCTGATCGAACGCAGCCTGACAGCGACGGATAGCGCCGGTAACGCCGTCGCCCGAAGCCAACGCATGCTCACCCTGCTGCCGCTGCTGCGCAACGCTTTTCTGGTCGTACTGGTGGTCCTCGTCACCATGACGGTCCTGTCGGAACTGGGTCTGAACATTGCGCCGCTGCTGGCCGGCGCCGGCGTTGTCGGCCTTGCCATCGGTTTCGGCGCACAGACGCTGGTCAAGGACGTAATCACCGGCCTGTTCATCCTGATCGAGGATACAATCTCGGTCGGCGACGTGGTGGAGGTCACGGGGCATGCCGGTCTTGTCGAGGCGGTGACGATCCGCACCATCCGGCTGCGCGACCTTTCCGGCACCGTACATGTCGTTCCTTTCAGCGAGGTTACCTCGATCAAGAACCTGACCCGCGATTTCGCCTTCGCGCTGCTGGATATCGGGATCGCCTATCGCGAGGATGTCGACGCGGTGATCGAGGTCATCAAGACCCTCGGCGCCGAAATGCGCGAGGACGCACAGTTCAGCGACAAGATTCTGGACGATATCGAGATCCTGGGGCTGGACCGGTTCGACGACTCCGCCGTCATCGTCCGCGCCCGGATCAAGACCCGGCCCCTGCAGCAATGGACGGTCAAGCGCGGGTTCAACCTGATGATGAAGCGGCGCTTTGACGAGATGGGCATCGAGATACCCTTCCCGCATCACACGGTCTATTTCGGCGAGGACAAGGACGGCAATGCGCCCCCCGCGCCGGTCCGGCTGATGGACAAGGCCGGGTCGGCGCCCGATGGCGAAACGAAGGACACGCCGGACTGACCGGAACGCCCGCCGGGCCAGCGCATTCCGGCGGATTCCAGCGCAATTCGCCAATAGCGGGAAGAAGCGGAAGACCGCGAGCCTATTGACGAAAAGCCCCGGCGGAGCAAGATCCGCGGGCTGTCAGCCGCTACTTGCAAAGCATTACGCCGACCATTACGGTCGCGTCGAATTCGAAAATTCAAATGGTCGCCTCGGCTCATGAGCCGTGCGACGACCGGTCATCAACGGAGGAAAACCATGAAAAGATCAATCGCCTTGATCGGCATGTTCTGTGCCGCGCTTGCCGTATCCGGGCTTGCCCCGGCGCAGGCGGCCTATCCTGAAAAGCCGATTACCATCATCGTCGCCTATGGGGCAGGCGGCGGCACCGATGTCGGCGCGCGCCTGGCGGTGCCGTTTCTTGAAAAATACATGCCGGAAGGCACCAAGTTCGTTGTCGTCAACAAGCCGGGCGCCGGCGGCGAAGTCGGCGGCACGGCGATCGCCACGGCCGAACCGGATGGCTACACCATCGGCTTCTTCAACCTGCCGAACATGATGATGAAGCCGCATGAGCGCAAGACGCATTACACGGTCGACAGTTATCAGCCGATCGCCAACATGGTGTACGATATCGCGACGCTGGCGACGCTGCCGAACAGCAAGTACAAGACGCTGGCGGATGTCGTGGCGGAAGCCAAGAAGCGCCCCGGCGAAATCACCGTTTCCTCCGCCGGAACAGGATCGAACACGCATCTCGACGTGATTGCATTCGAGAATGCGGCCGGCATCGATCTGAACCACGTCGCTTTCGATGGTGGCGCACAGTCGCGGAATGCGCTGCTGGGCGGACACACGGAACTGTTCGCGACAGCGCTGGGCGATTCCGCGCGGTTCCATGAGGCAGGCGAAATCCGCGTGCTCGGCGTCATGAGCGCGGAACGGTCCGAACTCCTGCCGGAAGTCCCGACCTACAAGGAGCAGGGCTATGACGTACGCGGCGGCTCCGCGCGCGGCCTCGTCGGTCCGAAAGGCATGCCGATGGACGCGGTGAAAATGATCGCGGAAGCGGTCAAGAAGGCCAATAACGATCCCGAAATGATCCAGAAGGCCAAGGACATCGGTCTGCCGCTCAGCTACGCGGGAACCGAGGAATACACAAAGATGATGCACGATTATAATGCCGAGATCGCCAAGATCTGGGCCAATACACCCTGGAAATAGGCGGCTTCGGAACATCTGAACCGTCAGCAGTCATCAACGAGGGGGAGTCACCGGTATGAACCGTGCAGTAGCGAATATCTTCGGTGCAGGCGTATTGCTTGTGGGAGTCGCCTATGCATGGATGCTTACCGGTGACTTCGAACAGGACGCCGCAAAGAACTATCCATACGCCGTCCTGGCCTTTACCGGCGTCGTCGCCACTCTCTGGTTGTTCCGCTCCATCGCGCGGTTGCGCGCCGGGCGTGGCACCGGAAGCGGCGAACCAGCGCTTGGGACGATTGGCGGGTATGCCGCGCTGGCCGGTACGCTGCTGTATGGCGGGCTTGTCGTCTACTTCGGCTATGTCGTGCCGTCGGTGATCTATCTGGCTGTCGCGGCGTATTTTCTCGGCGGGCGGCGCTGGGGACTGATCGGCGCGATTGCCGTACTGTTCCCGCTGGCGCTTTACACATTTCTTGTCTACGGATTCGACCGGCCGCTGCCCTTCTGATCCGTCGAAAAATACTGTCCCGATATAATGTCGCAGGACGGGCCGGATTAGAATGCAGCGCCAGTATTCAACACGAATGGTGAGGTAATTAGACCGAGATGTTCCAACATCTGCCTGACATACTGTCCAATGTCTTTGGCTTTTACAGCCTGACGGCAATGGTCCTGGGCGTCCTTGGCGGCGTTGCCGTGGGCGCGATGCCGGGCGTCAGCGCGACCATGGCGATCGCCATGCTTTTGCCGCTGACATATGCAATGGAACCCATCACCGGTCTCGGCATGATCGCCGGCATTTATGCCGGTGCGATATACGGCGGCGCCATTCCGGCGATCCTGCTGCGCATTCCGGGCACGCCGGCGGCCATCGCGACCACGTTCGACGGTTACCCGATGTCGCAGCAGGGCCAGTCCGGCAAGGCGCTGGAAATCTCCTGTTACTCTTCCGCGGTGGGTGGAATGGTCGGCGCCCTGGCGCTGATCCTGATCGGCCCGCCGCTGTCCCGCATTGCGCTGTCGTTCGGCCCGCCGGAAATGTTCTGGGTCGCCTTCGCCGGCATCTTGTCGCTGGCGCTGCTGCTGGGCGACGATGCGTTGAAGGGGCTGATCAGTTCCGGTATCGGCCTGTTCCTCGCCTGCGTCGGCACGGACCTGACCACCGGGCAGGAACGCTACGCCTTCGGCGCGGTCGAACTGGTCGGCGGGCTGGATATTGCCGTCGTCCTGATCGGCATGTTCGCGATTCCGCCGACACTGGAAATGGCCGAAGCTAGCCTAAAAAGCGCCGACGTCAGGTCGCTCCCCGTCATCAACCGGGCAATCGGCTTCTTTTCCGCCGCGCGTCAGTTCTGGAAAGTCTGGGTGACCGGATCGGTTATCGGCATCCTCGTGGGCATCCTGCCGGGCGCGGGCGGCAACCTTGCGGCGATCATTTCCTACAACGAAACCAAGCGACGGTCGAAAAATCCCGAGGAATACGGCACCGGCAAGCCCGACGGTGTCGCCGCCGCGGAAAGCGCCAACAATGCCGATTGCGGCGCGGCGCTGATTCCCGCGCTGACGCTGGGCGTACCGGGGTCGACCGTGGCGGCGCTGATTATCGGCGCGCTGACGATCCACGGCATGGTGCCGGGGCCGCAGCTGCTGCGCGACCAGCCGGTCATCGTCTACGGCCTGATGTACCAGATGCTGTTTACCGCCTTCCTGATCATCCCGCTGGGCGGTCTGCTGGCGACGCGGGTATTTGCCCGGGTGCTGCTGATCCCGCCCTACATGCTCGCCCCGCTGATCATGGCGCTCACGGTGGCCGGCGTCTATTCGATCAACAACAGCACCTTCGATATCGGCGTCCTGTTTGCGATGGGCCTGCTGGGTTACGTCATGGAAAAGCTGGGCATCCCGCTGGCGCCGGCGTCGCTGGCGCTGATTCTGGGCCCGCTGCTGGAAAAGAACCTGACGATTTCGCTGGTGATATCGCGCAACGATCCGACGATCTTCTTCACCCGGCCCGTCTCGCTGATCATTATCGCGATCATCGTGGTCATGGTCGGCACCCCGCTGATCAAGAAATACGTGCGGTCGCGCAGGCTGAAGGGCACGATGGAGATCGACTGAAGCGAATCGCGCGGCGACGCTTCAGCCGGCGGCGGCCGGGCCGACGGCGTAACCGATCCCGAGATCCTTCACGAAGGCGCGCTGGTCGGGCGACTGCACGTCGACCGCGACCAGTTGCACCCCGGCGTTGCGCCAGACCTGCAGCAATTGCGACACCAGGTCCCGGCCTTCCGGATTGTCGCATAGCCGCTGCAGATAGGTGGCGGTCACTTCGACAAAGGCGCCGTCCAGCGGCGCATCCGTTACCGCGTTGGCGAACCGCGTCAGCCAGACGCTGTGCCCGCGTTGCAGCAGCTTCAGCAGGTTCTGGAAACCGGGCAGCGACTGTTTCGCGAGGTCGAGCGACAGCGCCCGGAAACCGATTGTCGCGGGTGTAACGGCGGCGACCTGCAGCATCTGCGTCACGCTGGGAACGAAGGTGTCGTCCGACAGCGCCGCGGCGTTGACATCGATAATCACCGGAACCGGGGTCTGGCCGGTTTTCCGGGTCGCGGCGATCTCCAGCACGGCCTCGCGCACCATTGCCAGGTCATGCCGCAGCGTCAGGCCGGGATAGTCGCCCAGAATGAGGCGCTGGCTGGCCGCCACCGGCTTACCATCCACGATCAGCGTGCCATGGATGAGGTGCAACGCGGTGACTCCATCGGCCAGGGCGACGACGGGATAATGCGCCAGCGCGATATCGCCGGCGTCCAGCGCCGCCAGAAGCCGGGTCTTGCTGAGCTCGATCTGATCCATGACCCCGGTCAGGCTTGTCGCGCCGCCGCCGAAGTCGTCATCATCGTCATCGTCGCCCAGGAAGGAATTGCGGATATGCGCCAGGGCGGTCCGCACCGATTCGGTTCCCTGCGCCGGCGTATCCAGGGCGAGGGTCCTTGTCCGCAGCCCCAGTTCGTCGGCGCCGATGCCCATGGCCTCCGTCGCGGCGGCGACGTCATCCACGATGTCATCCATATCGCTATCGGCGTCGTAGACAACGGCATAGCTGCTGTTGCCCAGGCGGCCGACATTGCCGTCGATGGCGTGGCCGCTCAGTTTTGCCTCGATCGCGGTACGCAACTCGTCCATGCCGTCCTTGCCCAGGCGCCCGGTCACCGCCGGATTTTCCAGCGCCGCGATGCTCAGCATCATCAGTTCAATTGGCTTTTCTGGTGCGTGGTCAACGAGATAACTGACCGAATCGAAATAATCGACCCAGATCATCGACGGCGGGCGGATCGTTTCGGTCATCGCCGGGACGAAATGGAACCACCAGCGACCCGGCTCGGCCGGCCGGACGGTGAGATGGCATTGCGAACGCCGGCCCCGCAGGCTGACAAGCGTAATCCCGGTGATCCGGCCTTCGGTATTGCTGGCCCCCAGGGAGAGGACTTCGCTGGCGAATTCCTGCTGATCCCTGGGAAACAGGCGGTGGAGGTTGGCGGCCTCGAGATTCAGGGGCAGCATTGAGCGAACGACATCGGGCGCGCCATCCGCCTCAAAGATAGCGCCCGATTTTTCGACCAGAACCGAAAATTCGCCTTCCACCGGCCAAATTCCCCCACGCCGTCGTCTTCGCCACGGGGATTATGCATGGCGATGCGTTAAAGACCAGTTTATCAAGCGTCACGCGGAGCCGCCCTACATGTACAGCTTTTCGCCCTTCATGTCCTTGTACAGGTCGGCGACGAATTCCGTATAGCCGTTATACAGCAGGGTCGGCACCCGTTCGTCGGTGCCCAGCACGCGCTCGTCGGCCTGGCTCCACCGGGGATGCGGCACTTCCGGGTTCACATTCGCCCAGAAGCCGTATTCGGCGCCCTGCAGCTTTTCCCAGTAACCGACCGGCCGTTCGTCGGTAAAGGTGACACGGACGAGCGACTTTATGCATTTGAAGCCGTATTTCCAGGGCGTCACGAGGCGCAGCGGCGCGCCGTTCTGCCGGGGGATCGGCTTGCCGTACAGCCCGGTGGCGATAAACGCCAGCTCGTTGGTCGCCTCTTCGATCGTCAGCCCTTCGGTATAGGGCCAAGGGTACCAGAATTCCTGCAACCCCGGCATGGTTTCCTTGTCCGCCTGGGTCTGCATCGCGACGTATCGGGCGCCGCTCAGCGGCCGGGCGAAATCGACCAGCGCCTTCATCGGGAAGCCGGACCAGGGCACCGCCATCGACCAGGCCTCGACGCAGCGGTGCCGGTACAGGCGCTCCTCCAGCGGCATCCTGCGGATCAGCTCGTCGAAATCGACGGTCATTTCCTTTTCGACCAGCCCGTCGAATGTCACGGTCCAGGGGCGGATTTTCAGCGCCTGCGCGGCTTCTGAAATCTGCTTGTGGGAGCCGAATTCGTAGAAATTGTTATAGGTCGTCGCCCATTTTTCCTCCGTCACCGGGCGGTCGAGCCGGTAGCGCAGGTTCTGCATCACCGGATACAGATCCGCTGTGGGATCGGCGGCGGGGTCGTCCGCGGCGAACCCGGGCAGGCCGGACGCCGCGAGAAAGGCCGGCGCCAGACCCATCGCCTTCACCAGTTCACGCCGCCGCAGGAAAACGGATTCGTCCGTTGCCGCCGATTCCGGCAGTTCCCATCCCTTTTTCCGGATCACATGCATAGCGTTCTCCTTTTCCGTCGGATTGCCCTGTTACCTTAATCTAGGGGCAGTCCGGCCGTGCACCAAATCAAAGAGCGGTGAGGGAATTACGCGAAGGTGATTTCCACCTGTCCCAGCGTCCCGAAATCCGCGACTGCCGTGCTGCCGGCGGGGGCGTTGAAAATGCCCATCGTGCTGCCGGTCGTGACCACATGGCCCGCCTCCAGCGCGATGCCGCGCCCGGACAGGAAATTCGCAACCCAGGTCAGCGAGTTGCGCGGATTGCCGAGTACGGCGCTGCCGACCCCGGTGACGGCGTACTCGCCATCGACCCGCAGTTCGACCTCGCTGGCCGCCAGGTCAATACCCTGCCAGTCTTCGACGCCGGGTCCCAGGGCCAGGGCTGCGTTGGCGCAGAAATCGCCGATAATGCCGCGTGCGCCATGGGCGAATCCGTCCTTCACCCGGACATCGACGACTTCCATCGCCGGATGCATGGTGGCGACGGCCGCCGCGACTTCCGCATCGGTATAGGGTTCGGCGCGCGGCGCCAGCGTCTTCGCCATGCGAAAGGCGAATTCGCATTCGAGGCCGCGACCGGATTCAGCCGGCAGAGCGACGCGCATCGGCGAACTGGCGATATAGGGCTCGAACAGCGGACCGCAGGCCGGCGCGGTCGCGTTCATTTTCTTCATGATCTCGTCATTGGTCAGCGCCGCCTTCCAGCCGACGACCGGCGCGGTCATTTTCGCGGCGATGCGGTCCAGCACCGCATAGGCTTCATCGACATCGGCGGGAAAGCTGCCGCCCGGGAAACTGTCCAGAATCGTGTTTCCCAGTCTTGCGCCGATCAGGGCGGCGGCGGCCTTGTCCATGTCGATCATCCGGTTTCCTTCCTTGCTTCCAGAACCTGGCTGGCTTCGCGCCCGGCCAGTTCGTTCAAATGGTCGAATTGCCATTCATAGGACCCGATCCCCTGCGACAGCGACCGCAACTCGACGATCAGGTCGTGCAATTCGGATTGTGGCATATAGGCATCGATCTCGTCCCAGGATGTCCAGCCTTCTTTTGGCGTAAATCCGAGAATCTGCCCGCGCCGGCGCGATATCACGCTTTGCGCATTGGCGGTGAATTCGTTCGGAATCGACACCGTCACCTTGCAGACCGGCTCCAGCAGGACCGGCGAACACTGCGGCAGGCCGTCCTTCATCGCCAGGATGCCGGCGCGCCGGAACGCCATGTCGGAACTGTCGACCGCATGGGCCTGACCGTCGAACAGGGTGACGGACAGATCGACGACGGGAAAGCCGAGCGGCCCTTCGGTGAGATATTCCTTCACCCCCGCCTCGACCGCCGGAATATAGTTCTTCGGCACCGAGCCGCCATGGATGACTTCGTCGAACCGGAACCCGTTGCCGCGCGGCAGCGGCTTGATTTCGACCTGCACATCGCCGAATTCGCCGTGGCCGCCGCTCTGTTTCTTGTGCCGGGCATGCTGCTTTACCGGCTTGCGGATGGTTTCCTTGTAGGGAACCTTCGGAATTTCCGTCGTCACCGAAACATTGTAGCGGTCGCGCAGTTTTTCCGTCGCGACCTGCAGGTGGATATCGCCCTGGCTGCGCAGCAGCATCTGGTGCGTTTCGGGGTCGTGTTCGACAACCAGCGACGGGTCTTCCTCGACCAGCCGGGTTATCGCCGCCGACATCCTGACTTCGTCGTCACGCTTTTCGGGGTGAATGGCCAGCGCATAGACCGGCTTCAACGGCTCGATCCAGGCCATGGCGCCCGCCGCGATACCGTCCGGGGTCAGCACGTCGCCGGTCCGGACGTTTTCCATCCGGCCCAGCGCCACAATCTCGCCGGCTTCCGCCTGGCTCAGCTTTTCCTGGCTGTAGCCCATCAGGCGGCACAGGCCGCCGACCCGGTTGTCGCCGAAATGCGCGCCGTCGCGGACCGTGCCCCGCCAGATCCGCGCCAGCGACAGCTTTCCGGCGCGCGGCATGTGAAAGGTCTTGAATACCTGCGCCAGCGGATCGCCATCGGCGTCGCCGAGTCGCGCCAGGGTTACCGACGGATCGGGGGTTTCGTGCCGCAGCGCCTTCATCAGCCGCAGCACACCGGCATTCTGCTCCGCCGCGCCGATGAAGACCGGCACCACCGTGTTTTCCTGCAGGTCCTTGGTCAGATAGGCGTAGATCTCGTCCCTGGGCGGAACCGAATCCTCCAGCAGGGCTTCCAGCAGCGGATCGTCGAAATTCGCAAGCTCTTCCAGCATCTCCTGCCGCGCCTCGTTATTGACGTCCTGCATGGCCTCGGGAATTTCGATCAGGTCGGAGCTTTCGCCCGGCTTGTAGGCATAGGCGCGTTCGGACACCAGGTCGACATAGCCTTCGATCCGGTCGTCCTTGCGGATCGGCACATGGCGCAGGATCAGCGGCCGGCTGGAGGCGCCCTGCAGCGATTCCAGCACCGCCTGCACCGGCACATGGGCGTGATCGACCTTGTTGATGAAGATCATGTGCGGAATGTCGTTCGCATCGAGGAAATGCAGCAGCGGCTGGACCGCATGCGCCCGTTCCGGTTCCGGGTCGACGACGACCACCGCGACATCGGCAACCTTCAATGCGCTGTAGGTATCCTGCATGAATTCGATGGAACCGGGGCAGTCGAGAAAGCTCCAGCGTTCGCCCAGAAATTCGGCGGCCGCCGCCGAGATTTCGGTGCTCATGCTGTGTTTTTTCGCTTCCGGCGACGCATCGCCGACGGTATTACCGTCCTTGACCGAGCCTCGGCGGTGAATCGCGCCGCAGGTGTGCAGCAGCGCTTCCATCAAGGTGGTTTTTCCGGTGAGGTAGGGCCCGACGATGGCGGCGCAACGCGGGGCGGATGGCGTTTTTCCAGGCATGACTGACTCCCTTGCGGTTTGTCTCGGCCTTTATGACGCTCCGACACTCCCGAAGCGTCGCTCCCTGAATGTGCTGGTATAATTGTCAGGGGTCGCCATGGTCATGGCAAGGGAAAAACTGTGGGGTATACCCCGCCGGACGCCGCGCAACTGCCCGGAACGGGGCGAAGTCGCGGAATTACCTGTCAGAAACCTGTTTCGGCGGACCGTCCAGATACGGCGTCAGCGCGGCGCACAGGAAGGATTGCGTCGGCGTCGGAATGCCCATTTCATAGCCCAGCCGCACCACGGCGCCGCCCAGCCGCGCCATCTCGATGCGCTTGCCGTTCTCCAGATCATGCGCCATGGAGGCGACCATTTCCGCCGGCATGCCGTCCCACAGTTTCATGCGGTCCTCGACCACGTCATCCGGCAGGTTGACGCCCCTGGCGCGACCGACGGCGGCGGCTTCCTCCATGCAGGCCCGGAACATGTCGCGGGTTTCCGGGGTGGTGCGCAGCGGGCCGTTCGGCAGCCGCGTCAGCGCCGTCATGCTGCTCAGCGCCGACAGGAAAATGAACTTCAGCCAGATATCGACCTCGATATCGTCCGACAGCTTGATGTTCAACCCGGCTTTTTTGCAGGCCTGCTCCAGCGCCACGGCACGATCCGACCGCGTGCCGTCCTGTTCGCCGATGGCCATGAAATGAAAAGCGCCGGTCTGGGTGACGACGCCGGGTTCGCTGATATAGGTGGCGACGCCGACCATGCCCGCCAGCACCCGGTCGCGGCCGAATACGCCGTTCAGGATGTCCACCGCCTCGACGCCGTTCTGCAGCGACACCACCGTCGTGTTCGGGCCGACGAGGGGACGGCAGGTTTCGGCGACCGTTTCCGTGTCGTACAGCTTCACGGCGAACAGCAGGTAATCCGGCGGGTCCAGCGTGGCGACATCGTCCGTCACCCGGGCCGGTTTGATCAGCAGGTCGCCCTCCGGCCGGGCGATGCGCAGACCCTTGTCGCGAATGGCGTCGCGGTGCGCGCCGCGCGCCACGAAGGTGACGTCTTCACCGGAAAGGGCCAGCCTTCCCCCGAAATAACCACCGACCCCGCCGGCGCCAAAGGCAACAATCCGCATCGTTCCCGCCCGCCCTCAGCGCAGCGACGCGCAGGCGCGCTGGATACGCTGGCAGGCGTCTTCCAGCACATCCGTGGCGAGAGCGTAGGATATGCGGAAGAACGGCGACAATCCGAACGCCGCGCCGTGCACGGCGGCGACGCCTTCGCTTTCCAGCATGTAGATGACGAAATCCTCGTCGGTTTCGATCACCTTGCCGGCAGGGGTTTTCTTGCCGATGACCCCGGCGCAGGACGGGTAGACGTAGAATGCGCCGACCGGGGTGCGGCAGGTCAGCCCGGCCGCCTGGTTCAGCATGGAAACGACCAGATCGCGGCGTTCCTGAAAAATCCTGTTGTTCCGTTCGATATGGCTCTGGTCGCCGTTCAGCGCCTCGACCGCGGCCCACTGGCTGATCGTCGAGGTGCTGGTGATGCTCTGCGACTGCAACATGTTCATCGCGTCGATCAGCACCTTCGGCCCGGCGCCGTAACCGACCCGCCAGCCGGTCATGCAATAGGACTTGGAAAACCCGTTCAGGGTCAGGGTGCGGCCGAACAGCTGCGGTTCCACGGCGGCGAGCGTCGCGAATTCGATGCCGTCATAGCGGATATGCTCGTAGATATCGTCGGTCAGCGTCCACACCTGCGGATGCTTCAGCAGCACATCCGCCAGACCGCGCAGTTCCGCCGGCGAATAGGCCGAACCGGTCGGGTTGCTCGGGCTGTTCAGCACCAGCCATTTTGTCTTCGGCGTGATCGCCGCTTCAAGCTGTTCCGGCGTCATCTTGAAGTCCGCTTCGGCGGAACATTCGACAAATACCGGTACGCCGCCGTTCAGCCGCGCAAGGTCGGGATAGGTCACCCAGTAGGGGGCGGGCACGATAACCTCGTCGCCGTCATCCACCGTGGCGGTGAAGGCGTTGAAGATGATCTGCTTGCCGCCGGCGCCGACGGCGATCTGATCGGGCGTGTATTCCACTCCGTTCTCGCGCTTCAGCTTGGCGGCGATCGCGCGGCGCAGTTCCGGCAGGCCGGCCGGCGCGGCATAGCGTGTCTTGCCGGTATCCATCGCCACCTGGGCCCCCTTGCGGATATGTTCCGGCGTATCGAAATCCGGCTCGCCGACCGCAAGGCCGATCACGTCGCCGCCCGCCGCTTTCATTTCCTGCGATTTCGTGTTGATGGCCACGGTCGCGGAAGGGCTGATACGGTACAGGCGCGAAGCGAGAAACGGCATGATCTTTACTCTCGGTAAGTGGGGTAGCGGCCAACCCGGCCACCGGGCAAACGCCGAGGACACTACGCCCATCGGAAATGGGTTTCAACGACGAAGGATCAAATGTGGCCATGTTGTTTTCGCGGCCCTGAATTGCCCATAATCTTTCCGATTTCAGGCCGGTATCCAAATGATAGTCTGCAAAAAGGCGCATACGCATGCGGCGCGGGCGTAATTTGCGGGGGGAAATAGCACAATATGACTGAAATGAATCAAGATAACCCGGGCGCGGCGCGGCAGTCCGTCGCGACGGTCTTCCTGACCTTCCTGGGGCTCGGCTTCACGTCCTTCGGCGGGCCGGTGGCGCATCTGGGGGTGAACGCGGCGGTGGTCGGGCTGCTGCTCGCCGCCCTGTACAGCCCGGTCTGGACCAGCGGCATCCTGTCCGCCGCCGACTTCGCGCTCGGCATGGCGGCATTCACCCTGCTGGTGTTCTGGAAACTGCCGCCCTGGCTGGTCGTCCTGCTGTCGGCGGCCGGGGGATGGGCCCTGCACGCCCTGTAGCGTAAGGTTCCGGTCAAGCATCGTTTCGGAACCGGCAATTCAGAAGGCCACAGATGCCGGAAACAGCCAATCTCCTCGCCTTCATCGCGGCGTCGGCCCTGCTGGGCGTCACGCCGGGGCCGGATATCGTCTATGTCGTCATGCGCGGCGCGGCGCAGGGACCCCGCGCCGGGCTGGCCGCCGCCGCGGGGCTCTGCACCGGCATCATCGGCCATATCGCGCTCTGCGCCGCCGGGCTGTCGGCGATCGTCGCCGGTTCCGCCATGGCCTTTACACTCATCAAGATGGCCGGCGCGGCCTATCTGATCTGGCTCGGGGTTGCGATGTGGCGCTCGCGGGGCAGTATCCACCCCGGCGGCGACGCCCCGGCCCAGCCGGTCGCGGGAATCTACCGCCAGTCCATCGTCATGAACCTGCTGAACCCGAAGGTGGCGCTGTTCTTCCTCGCCTTCCTGCCGCAATTCGTGACGCCGGACGGTGCGCCGGTCGCCCTGCAGCTTGCCGTGCTGGGGCTGATCTTCATGGCCGTGTCGTTCGTCGTCATGGGCGCGGCGGGGCTGGCCGGCGGGCAGGTCCGCCGCCTGCTGGTCCGCGGGGGCGGCGTCGGGCGCTGGCTGGAGCGAGCCGCCGGGACCGTCCTGATCGCGCTGGGCGTCCGGCTGGCGATCCAGAACCCGTAGCGCCTGTCCGCGTATCCACCTATCCGATCAGTCCGATGATCCCGGCGCAGCACAGACAGATCAGGGCGACTCTTCGGTACCACACCTCGCTGGATCCGCGGAACAGGCGCGATCCCGTCCAGGCGGCCAGCATATAGGCGGGCAGCAGGATCGCGGCCGTCAGCAGCGCATTCGCGCTCACCAGGCCGGAAAACAGCATGATCACGACCAGCGCGGCCAGTGTGACCGCAAAATAGCCGGTGACATTCGCGCGGGCGGCGGCGCCGCTGCCCTTTCCCGCCAGCATGTACAGCATCACGGCCGGCATCCCCAGGCTGGTCGCCGCCATCATCGTGCCCGATATCGCCCCGACAAGGGCGGTTACCGGCGCGCGCCGTTCGCCGTGATAGCGCCACCCCGTCGCCAATATGACCACGAAGGCGAGCACCGCCAGCGAAATGGCGCGGGACATGGACGCCGCGTCGACCGTGACCAGCAGCCAGCTTCCCAGCGGCATGAAAAGCGCCGCGACGAAGCCCATCTGCAGGACGAAACGCCATTGCACGTCGCGCCGGACACCCGGCAGCAGCTGCGCGGTCACGACAATATCCAGCAGGATGACGATGGCGACGGTCTGGACGGGGCCGTACAGCAGGGCGAAGACCGGGGCCATCATCATGCCCGAACCGAAGCCGGCAAAGCCGCGCAACAGCCCGGCGGCGATGACGGTCGCCAGCGCGGCCAGCAGGGTGAGGTCGAAAAATCCGGGAAGCATGGGCATGGGATGGCTATAGTCGGTCGCAACGGCTGGGACGCTCAGACGTCCACGGGACGAAACAGGGGATCGGGGATGACGGAATTCAAAGGTCGGTCAGTTCTTATCACCGGCGGCGGCAGCGGGATAGGGGCAGCCACCGCGAGGCTCATGGCCAAAGGCGGCGCTTCGGTCGCGCTGGCGGGCATCCCCGAGGCGGGCATTGCGGCGGTGGCCGCGGAAATCGGGGGTACGGGCGGCAGGGCAATCGCGATTCCGACGGATGTCACCATTGAAGGCGACATCGAAGCGGCGATCGCAGAAACCGCCGCGGCGTTCGGCCGGGTGGACTGCGTCGTCGCCAATGCGGGGATCCAGCGGCACCGGACCGACGTGAATCTGCCGGAACTGGACATGGCGGAATGGGAGCTGACCCAGGACGTCAATCTGCGCGGCGTCGTGCGGACCTGCAAGCACGCCCTCGCGCAGATGCTGCGCCAGGGCGGCGGCGGAGCCATCGTGATCGTCAGTTCGATCACCGCGCTGAGCGGCCGGTCGGCGAATGTGTCCTACATGACCGCAAAAAGCGGGTTGCTGGGGCTGAACCGGCATATCGCGGTGCATTACGCCAGGCACGGCATCCGCTGCAACGCGGTGTGCCCCGGCGCGCTGGAACAGACGCCGGACTGGGACGATCATCCGAACCCGGCCCGCCGCCGGGAGACGATGGAACGCGCGATCCCGCTCGGCCGGCTTGGCACGCCGGAGGATATCGCGCCGATGATCGCCTTCCTGGCCTCGGACGCCGCCCGTTATGCGACCGGCGGGCAGTTCGTCGTCGATGGCGGGATCACCGTCGCCGCCTGACAGTTGTCGCGGCAACAGCTTGCCGGGTTACACGGGACCGGGCTTCGCCGCAATCGGCGGGTGCTCCCTGATGGCGTCCTCATTGACTTCCGCCCCCCAGCCGGGTCCGGTCGGCAGCGTCATGTGCCCGTTTTCGACCACCGGTTTCTCGGTCAGCAGGTCATACGCCCAGGGCACTTGGATGTAATCCATTTCCATGACGCGGAAATTGGGCACCACCGCGCCGAAATGGGCGCTGATCAGCGTACCGACGGGGCCGGCGTAATTATGGCTCGCCACGTTGATGTCATAGGCATCGCTCAGCGCCGCCATGCGCAGCGAATCGAGGATGCCGTTATACATGATGTCGGTGATGACCACATCGACCGACTGGTGGTCCAGGAAGGGGCGAAGCTGCTTCATCCCGGTCAGCGTTTCGCAGGAGGCAATAGGCGTTCGCGTCCCCTGGCGCACCTGGGCCAGCGCGGTGGGATCGAAGTTGTCGACCTCCAGCCATTCCAGGTCCAGCGGTTCCAGCGCCCGCGCCAGCCGCAGGAAGCCTTCCATGCGGAAATTGAAATTGGTGTCCAGATGCAGCCCGACACCGGGCCCGGCCCCTTCACGGAAGGCGGACATATGGTCGATTGCGGCCCGGATCACGGCGCGGGTGGGATTGCGGTCCCGGTCGCCATTGCCGCCGACCCATCCCGGCCCGTACATATAGGGGATGTCGCGGTCGAACATGAGGATATTGGTCTTCAGCGCATGAAAACCGGATTCCTTCACCTTCCGGCCCAGCTTCACGACATCGTCCAGCGACCGGAGCGGTTCCTGCCCGATCACTTCCCAGTTGTTTGCGTGATACGTTCCGCAATGCGACCAGTAGGCGCGGATCGGATTACGGATCGCGCCGCCCAGCATCTCGTATACCGGAATGCCCAGCGCCCTGGCCTTGATATCCACCAGCGCGTTTTCGATGGGGCCCTGCGCCCGCGCCGCCGCGCCAATCGCGACGCCGTAATTGCGCCGGCGGACCTCCTCCATCAGCGGCACGACATTCCGGGGGTCGCGGCCGATCAGGTGCTGCCCCATCATGCGGATCAGCGGCGCGATGATTCCGCCGACATTGCCTTCGGAAAAATCGGCCCAGCCGGTCAGCCCTTCATCGGTGCTGATCTTCAGAAAGTTGAAATTACGCCATCCGGCGCCGGCGACAAGAATGTCGACCCCTGTGATTTTCATTGTGTTTTCCCCCTGAAACAGGCGGGGCTCAGATCAGGGCCCGCCCGGCGATATAGATTCCGAGCGCCAGTAAAGCGCAGAAGAACACTTTACGGAAGACTGCTTCGGACAGGCGCCGCCGAATTCGCTGACCGGCCGCCATGCCGACCAGCGCCGGGATGACGGCGGCAAGCGAGGTTGCGCCCAGCTCCAGGGTGAGAAGCTGCCGGTCGCCGAGGCACAGCGCCAGCGCCACGGTGGAAACCGTGAACAGCACGCCCATCGCCTGGACCAGCACATCGCGCGGCAGGCCCAGCGCCTGCAGATAGGGTACGCCGGGCACCACGAAGGATCCGGTCATGCCCGTCAGCACGCCGTTCACCGCGCCGATCAGCGGAGAAACGACGATTTCCGCTTTTCCCGGCGCCGGCACCTGCGACCGCAGCAGGTTGACGCCGGCATAAAGCGCCAGAACGCCGCCCAGCACGGCCGACATGATTCGCGCGTCCGCCGCCGCCAGCACCGACACGCCGAACCAGGTGCCGATACAGACCATGACCAGCATCAGCCAGAGCCGTTTCAGGATTTCCGTCAGCGCGCCGCCGACCAGCCCCTGCCACAGATTGGTGACGAAGGACGGAAACAGCAGCAGCGCCATCGCCGGCTTCAGCCCCAGGGTCGCGGTCAGGATCGCCAGCGACACGGTCGGCACGCCCAGCCCGATAACGCCCTTGACCAGCCCGGCCAGCAGGAAGGTCAGTCCGATAATGATGGAGGTGTCGATGGTGAGCATGGGCACGGAATATAGGGCAATCCGCCCGAATGATACTTCGTTGCCGACCGAATTGTCACGGGACCATTGATCGCGAAGGGCGAAGCGGTACTATGCATCGCGGCACAGGGGGGGCGGAAAAATGAGCGACATCAGGGACCGGATCGGCATCGACACCGGGAACAAGCTGCCGACGGAAGACGCGGTCGAATGGGCAATCGCGAACGGCGTGCGCTATATCGATACGCGGATCGACATCGCGCCCAACGCGCTGGAGCGGTTTACCGAACCCGCCTGCGCCGCGATCCGCGAACGCTGTGCCGAAACCGGCGTGACCCTCGGCCTGCATACCTTATCGGCGGTCAACATCGCCGAAGTCTCGCCCTTCCTGCGCGACGCCGCGGACGAATACCTGCGCGCCTATATCGATGCGGCGGCGCGGCTGAACGCGGCCTGGGTGGAGGTGCATGCGGGCTATCACTTCACAGACGACAAGCCGCTGCGCATGGCGGCGGGGCTGGAACGGCTGAAGCGGGCCACCGGCTACGCGGAGGAGAAAGGCGTGCAACTGCTGCTGGAAAACCTCAATTGGGAGCCGGACCGGGCGGAAGTGCATTACCTCGCCCATAATGTCGAGGAATGCCTGTACTATTTCGACGCCATCGATTCGCCGGCGCTGCGCTGGTCCTTCACCATCAATCACGCAACCCTGGTGCCGGAGGGCATCGCCGGGTTCCTCGACGCCATGCCGGTGGACCGGCTGGGCGAGGTACGGGTGGCCGACAGCAACGGCGAATACGAACGGCACATGCAGCCGGGCGAGGGCATCGTCGATTTCACCGACATGTTCGCCCGCGTCGAGGCGACCGGCTTTACCGGACATTACATGTGCGCCTTCGGCCCGCTGGACGCGATGCTGCGCGGCCGTGACTGGATGGCGCAACGGTTTCCGAACTGATCCATGTCAGCCATGGCGAACCGGCGTCCGACGTATTGCGCCACCGGATCGAGGAAGAACTGCACTGGTCCTGCCCGGCGCCGGATTATCGCGACCGGGTTATGCTGGACTGCACCGCCCGACGGCGGATAAAAAAGGATATGGGCAGCTTGGCCTGCCGTCCCTATTTCGCCGTGGGGCCGCAACGATGGCTGAACACCTGTTTGTATACGGATCGCTGCGCCGGGGCGCCGGGCATCCGATTCACCGGATACTCGCGCGCCACGCGACGCCGCTGGGCCCGGCGGTCTGGCAGGGCCGGTTGTACCGGATCGGCTGGTATCCCGGCGCCGTGGCCTCGGACAACGCCACGGACGGCGTACGGGGCGACGTGTACCGGCTGCGCGCGCCGCGCCTGACCCTGCCGCCGCTGGACCGTTTCGAGAACTGCGGCCCCGGATTTCCGGTCCCGACCGAATTTGTCAGGGAACGCCACGCGGTGCGCCGCCCGGATGGCGGTTTCCTGTCGGCGTGGATCTACGTGTATCACCGGCCGGTGAACGGGCTACGGCGGATTGCGGGTGGCGATTTTTTAGCGAGGAACTGACGTGAGTGCGTTGCAAACGATACAAGTTCGCTGACTGGGGTGTCCTCTTAACCTTCTTGACCCCGGAGCGGTGACTGTCAGCCGATTACTGTCTCTGTACAACCTGTCCGATTTTCCGAGACCACCTCAGGTTAACTATCCATCCAATCCAAATATTTACTGAAACGAGAAACAAGAAATGGTGCCCATATTGACGAATGGGTATGTTTCCGGACCCCCAGTTTAGTGAAAAAATCATAAAACATGATTTGACGTTTTAAGGTAACGAAAACTTCCTTTGCATCTTTCCGCATTCGAATATTTTTTATCATTAACTCCATATCGGCCCGCTTTTTTGAACGAAAATCCCGAACATATCCATCCGGTACTATTCCTCGAGTCGATGGAATAGCCGCCACTTCAGAATTCATATGTTTTAGACATTCCATCTGCATCCAATTTTCGAGGTAGTATTTAGGGTCGAGTGAAAGGGATTGAATTAATAAGGGGTAATATATATATGGCATACAGGGTACATGACCAAATTTCTTAAAAAGCAAGAACCAACTTCCTATATTTCTCCGGGTATGATTGAAAAGAAAAAAATAAGTCATTCGGTGAGGTGAATTAGGATAAAGCGCAAGTTCCGCACGGACTCGTTCAAATAATGGCGAGGTAACAAGGCGAGAGTCGAGGAAACTTTTTTTCCCACCGCAAATTAGCTGTGCTAAAAAGTCAGTATTTGAGTAATTAGAAATCGCACTTGGGTTATGAACAAAGAAATGTCCATTTATTGTTACATCACCAACGATCCCATCGTAGATCATAGCTCCCTCAGGAATATTGCGCAACAGATGCATAACCCATCCATGATATTGAGATTCATAGGAGATTAAATCATCTTTTAATTCGGTATCTTTCAAAATTCTTTCACTGTTCGGTAACGGGTTAGTGAAAATTTCCTGCCCGAGACGATGTGCTACTTCCTCTGCGATTAACGTATCCTCATCCATCCCGCTATTGTTCAGAGCTACTTGAGTTGCGTATGTTACCGACATATCTATACTATTTGCAGCGACTGCAATCCGGCGAGAATCGTGACCACCTGACAAGAAAATAATTTTTTGCTTCTGGTGGTTTTTAGTAACATTCATCGATTCAATCAATAAATTGTTATTTTCCTTAATATACTGTTTCTTATCAAGAAATAACGGTGTTTCGGGCGACCATATATCAATTGTTTTGACAGTGTTAAATGTTAATAAGAATTTTTGCCCCCATCGCGCACGAGAAATTTGAGTGACGACCGTCTTCGTTCCAAGAATATCTCCGAGAGTTAAAAGTTCATCCCAAGCGTCAAAATTTGGCGTGATGGACTTCAAACAATTCTTGAGTAAATTTAGCGAAGAGGAGAATAAAAAACTACCATTCTCTTGTGCATAATAAAGTGCACAGAAACCAAAACGGTCTGTCCCGATCAAAATTTCATTTTTACCTTTATCAAATAGCACATAAGTGTAGTAACCAAACGCCCTGTCAAGAATGCTCGGATCACTCAGTATTTCCCCATCAGAAAAATCCCATATTACTCCCTCATAAACAATTTTGTATCTTCCATTTTCTAGTACTGTCGCGCAACTGTCATACTGCAGATCAAAATTAGAGAATATCACGCCAAACGCTGATTCGCCACGCTCAAGCGGCCGCCAAGAACCTTTAAAATCCATTTGTCATCTCATTCGATGTAATTTGTCATAAAGACAACTTAGAGCATTATACTAATTATAATGCAAAACTAATTCAATATTTTTTCTAGTGAAGTTTCCAAATACTATAACTTACTTATAATTGTTTTAATTTAATTGATGCAACAAACTTAATAGTAGTCTTTAAATTCAACCGAATAAAAAAGATACCAAGCGAAGTCTATTATGTACCTGATTCCTATGTCTCGTCGCGAAAGTGATGGAAATAACGAATATGGTTCATACCGAATTTATTGCATTGCGTACATAGGCTGTGGGGGTTTTAACCATGATGCGAATGCACTAGTTCTTCGCACCATGATTAAACTATGCGGGGAACGTCTATGTACTATCCGCGCACGAACTGAAACAGCTCCATGCATTTCTGCCTCGCGAGCAACAGGATCAGGATGCTGTAAACGGCCGCACCCGTCAGGACCAGCATCGCACATGCGGCTAAATCACCCAATGGCACGGGAAAATAGCTGCGCGCCGCCACGACCGCCGCATACATGGCGATTGCCGCAAGCAGCGGACGCCACAAGACAGCCAGCAGGTCCGGCAGGCCGAATCCGATTACCGGACGGACCAGCAAAAGATTCATGACCAGGGAAATTGGCGTCGCGACGAGCCAGCTTACACAAACACCGTCAATGCCCCAGTTCGACCCCACCATCAGCGCGACCGCCAGTACGACAATGTTGTTCAGGATCAGCCGGCATGTGAGGAACGGCCTTCCGGTGGCGTTGATGGATTCGAAAATGGGGCCCGTCGCCATGCGCAAGGGCAGCATGATCGGCAGGATGGTCAGCGGAAACAGGGCTGCGGACCATTTGTCGCCCAGTATCAGATGGACGATTTCCGGCGCGATCGCGGAGATGCCGAAAAAGACCGGCACAACGAGAATTAGCAGGTACGATATCGCGGTCCGCAGGTATTTCAGAAGCTTCTCCCGGTCGTCCTGAACCTTGGAGAATCCCGAAAGGGAAACCTGGTTCATGATCTGGCTCAGCTTCTGCTGCGGCATGGAGGCGAGATTGAAGGCGACGGAATAGGCCCCGAGTGTCGCGGTGGAAAAAAGTTTGCCGATGATGAAGACGTCCATATGGCCGAAAAGCCATGCCAGAAGACGCAGGACCAGAATGCCGCCGCCGAAGCGAATCTCCGTTCGCACATTGCGCAGGCGGAACCGCGGCAACCCCCTGTACCGTGACGCGAGGTTCACGCCGATCACGCGGCACGTGACGGCGATGATATTTCCGAAGACCAGCGACCAGACGCCGAAACCGTTCAGCGCAAAAAGCAGCGACCCGAGCCCCGCCGACATTTGCGCAACCATCTCGACAATTGCGAGGCGCTTGAACCGCATATCCCGGATCAGCAGGTTCCGCGGCACGATCAGGAATGCCTCAAGTACGAATACCACGGCGAGAACGGACAGGATGAGTTGCAGCCGGGGCTCGGAAAAAACCGACGAAATGGCCGGCGCGAGAAGCAGAAGGATACCGATGATGGCGACACAGCAAATCACGACCAGACCGTGGATTTCCCGGATCTTGTCGTCTGTCAGCGTTTTCGCCTGAATCAGGGCGGGCCCCAGGCCGCTCTCGCTGACGAGCGTAAAAAAGCTGATAAAGGCGGCGGAAAGGGCAATCAGTCCGTAATCTTCCGGCGTCAGGATCCGGATGACGATGAGCGTCGTGCCCCATGTCACTGCCTGTGAAATTACCCTGCCGAGCAATGACCACCGAAGCGCGCGTGATACATCAGATCCAACAGACAACGGTGTTTCCCCAGAAGCGCACGATTAAAACCAGCAGGCGAGCGGAATTTTCCCAATTCCACCAATGAATTGGCGGGCCTTGCCGAAAGCGTGGCAAATTAATCCCATTGATGCCGTTTCGCCAGAACTATTGTCCTCCTTCCGCAGGACATTTGCCGCGCCGAACGGGACCCGGCGCATCCTTTTTCCATCACGATCGAGAATAAACCGTTAATGCGACGCCCCCCGTTTTTAGCGGCGGCGAAATTCGCCGCACGTTGACAAAGGTCGCGCGGCGGCGACACTGCACCGGTTCAGAATTACCGGTGCAGGAGACAGACCGAATGGATTTCACGCTTCCCGAAGAGCACCAGATGCTCAAGGATCTGGTGGCCCGATTCGTCGATGACGCGCTGATGCCGCTGGAATCCAGTGTTCTCGCGCGTGAAATCAGGGGCGAGGAATGCCGCCTGACGGCGGAGGAGGAAGCCCCGCTGCTGGAAAAATGCCGCGAACTCGGATTATGGGGCCTTGACGTGCCCGAGGAATTCGGCGGCGCGGACCTGCCGGCGGTTGCCATGGTGGGCGTGAACGAGGAAATGGCGCGCACCATCGTGCCGTTCGATTTTCCGCCCGATTCGCCGAACCTGCACATGCTGATGGCGACCTGCGACGAGCGGCAGCGCAAACTGTATCTCGACCCCTATGCCAAGGGCGCGGCGCATTCGGCCATCGCGATTTCCGAGCCCGGCGCCGGCGGCGACCCGCAGGCGATGGCGACCACGGCGGTACGGGATGGCGACGACTGGGTGATCAACGGTCGCAAGATCTGGATCAGCCGGGCGGCGCGCGCCGATTTCATCATCGTCATGGCGGTGACCGAGAAGGGCAAGGGCGCGCGCGGCGGCATCACCGCCTTCGTCGTCGAAAAGGACACGCCCGGCATGATTATCGAACGCGCGATCCCCATGCTCGCCGGGCATATCACCTATGAACTGGTCTTCGACGACTGCCGGATTCCGAATAGCCAGGTGCTGGGAAAGATGGGTTACGGTTTCGCGCCGATGCAGCTGCGGCTGACCGTGCGGCGGCTGCAGATGGGCGCCTGGGGCGTCGGCATGGCGCGCCGCGCGCTGGACATGATGTGCGAGCATGCCTCGCAGCGCGTGACCTTCGGCACGCTGCTCGCCGACCGCCAGGCGGTGCAATGGTGGATCGCCGACGCGGCGACGAAAATCCATGCCTGCCGGCTGATGGTCTATGACGCGGCGGTGAAGCTCGATGCCGGCGAACAGCTGCGCACCGAAGCCTCGATGATCAAGGTCTTCGCCACCGAAATGGCGACCGAAGTGATCGACCACGCCATGCAGGCCTTTGGCGCGATGGGCATGACCAAGGAACTGCCGCTGCAGCTGATGGCGCAGAAGATGCGGCTGATGCGGATGTATGAAGGGCCGAGCGAGGTGCACCGCATGGCCATCGCCCGCCGCACCCTGCGCGGCGAACGGTAAGGCCGGTCGGGGCGGATGGCGCCAGCCTGGCGGCGGCTCACATCCGGCTTTCCAGGATAACGTCCAGCCCGATATCGACGGCGGGCGGCGACTGGGTGATCCGGCCGGAGGAAATGAAATCGACGCCGGTTTCCGCGATGGCGCGGACATTTGCAAGCGTGACGCCGCCGGATGCCTCCAGCGGGACGCGGCCATCCGCCATGGCGACGGCTTCGCGGAGCTGATCCAGGCTCATATTGTCGAGCAGCAGCATGTCGGCGCCGGCGTCGATGGCTTCGCGCGCCTGATCCAGCGTATCGCATTCGACTTCGATCTTGGTCAGCAGCGGCACGCCGCGGCGGGCGCCGTCCAGGGCTTTGGCGACGCTGCCGGCCATGCCGATATGGTTGTCCTTGATCAGCACGCCGTCATCCAGGCGGATGCGGTGATTCCGCAATCCGCCGAGTTGCGCCGCGTATTTCGACAGGTTGCGGTATCCGGGAATGGTCTTGCGGGTGTCGACGATCACCGCCTTTGTGTGTTCGACCTCGCGCACGAAGTCGCGGGCATGGGTGGCGATGGCGCTCAGAAGCTGTAACAGGTTCAGGGCCGTGCGTTCCGCCGTCAGCAGGCCCGGGGCGGGGCCGCTGACCTTCGCGATGGCCGCATCGGTTTCCGCATGCGCGCCGTCCCGTGCAAAGATTTCGATTTCGCAATCCGGCGCCAGCTTTCGGAAGGTAAGGGCGGCGATGTCGATGCCGGCGACGACCAGCGGGTGGCGCGCCCGCAGCGTAAAGGTGCCACGCGTATCGGCGGGGACGGCAACGGCCGTCGTCAGGTCGCCGCGCCCGATATCCTCTTTCAGCGCGTTGGTGACGAGCTGATCGATTTCCGTCCAGTCCAGTAACATGGTGTTTCTCCCCCGGTTTAATCCGATATAGCGCGGGCGACCTCCGGACGCCATGGCAAAGCTTTAACCGTTCATTAGCCATACCGTCCTTAGGATATTGAATGCGGTTGAGCCCGGACCCTGGCGTACGGCATACTCGTATCGCGTTATCAAAGTGCCGGCCTTATTGCGAGGGTTTCAATGCCACGCTTACTTTCTGCAGCTTTCCTGTTCCTTTTCTCCGTCACGACTGCCCATGCCGACCTGGCGTCGGCGCTCAAGGCGCTGGAGGGCGACGACTTTGCGACGGCCCTGGCGGAACTTCAGCCCCTCGCCGAGGCTGGCGACGTTGAAGCGCAATACCGGCTCGGCCTCATGTATGACGGTGGCAGCGGTGTGGAATCCGATCCGGAAACGGCGCTGGACCTTTTTCGCAAGGCGGCCGAACAGGGGCACGCCGAGGCACAGCGTGTCGTGGGCATCTATTACGAGGAAGGCAAGGTCGTCCGGCAGAGTTTTTCCGACGCGGTGGAGTGGTATGCCCGGTCGGCCAAACAGGGCAACGACAAGGCGCAGCGGAATCTCGGCGGGCTGTATCAGGACGGGTTGGGCGTGAGGGCGAACCTCAATACGGCGTTCGATCTTTACAGTCAGGCGGCGGAAAGCGGTAATCTGAAGGCGAAGCGGAACCTTGCCTATATGTATTATTTCGGCGCCGGGGTGCGCCAGGATCATGCGAAGGCGGCCATGATGTTTGCCGAAACCGCCGCCGCCGGATTAGGGGCGGCGGAATACGATCTCGGCCGCCTTTACTACCGTGGGCAGGGAATCGAAAAGGACCTGGAAAAAGCTGCGGAACATTTCCTCGTTGCCGCGAAGCAGGGGCATGGGGATGCGCAGTTCCTGCTGGGTCGGATGCATCTGCTCGGCGAGGGGGTGAAGAAGGATCCGGCGCGTTCGTATTACTGGCTGTCGCTCGCCGTCGCCCAGGGGCAGAAACAGGCCGGCCAGTTGCTGGACAAGGTTCGCAGTCAACTGGATAGCGATGCGCGAAAGAAAACCGAACAGGACATCGCGGCGTTCCGGCCGAAATAGACGGTTTTCCGGACGGTCAGGTCATCCACTGGGTGAATTTCGCGGCGACGAATTCCGTCAGGCTCGTCGCCGACGCATCGATATCGGCGGCGGCGGTGTCGATGGTGAAATCCGGATTCCCGGGTTCTTCGTATGGCGCCGAAATGCCGGTGAAATCCGGTATTTCGCCCCGTCGCGCCTTGCCGTAGAGCCCCTTGGGATCGCGCGATTCGCAGACGGACAGGTCCGCCTTGACGAAAATCTCATGGAAATTGTCGCCGGCGGCCCTGCGCGCCTGGTCGCGGTCTTCCTTGTAGGGAGAGATAAAGGCGGTGATCACGATGAAACCCGCATTGGCGAACAGGGCCGCGACTTCGCCGACCCGGCGGATGTTTTCGGCCCGGTCTTCCGGTGAAAAGCCCAGATCCGATGACAGGCCGTAGCGGATATTGTCGCCGTCCAGCATATAGGCATTGTATCCGGCCTTGAAGAGCCGCCGCTCCAGTTCGACGGCCAGCGTGGATTTACCGGAACCCGGAAGGCCCGTCAGCCACAGCACGCCACCCTTGTGCCCGTTGCGGCTGGCGCGGTCCGGCGGGGAAATGCGGCTGTCGACGGCGGTGATATCGGTCGATCTGACCGTTTTCCCGATATCGGACGCCTGACTGCCCCCCATGTCACGAAAGTCATGCGATACAGCGGCGTAAAGGGCGGTAGATGCGGGGGTCATGCGGCATGGCTCCGGTTTGTTCGTGGTCCGATGATCGTTTGATAGCGCGCGCGGACCCGGGAGCCAGTCCCCCAAACAGGGGACAGTCATGCATATTTAATGCGGCAAATGCCTAGATCAGATCGTGGAACGGTCGGCTACTCCGCCGCCGCCGCCTTTTTCTCGAACAGTTCGGCAACCCAGAAGCCCCGGCGCTTGAGGTTCTTCTCGAACTCCTCGTAGAAGGTATCGACCACGGAGCCCTTGACGACGCTGCTGGCCATCAGGGCATCGGCCCAGGCCTTGACCAGCGGGAACTGTTCCAGCAGTCCGGTCTTCAGTTTGGTATCGACATACATGAATCGCTGGAAGAACGGCGCATAGCCCGCATCGACCAGACATATCTTCTTGCCGTTGAAATAGGGCCCCTTGTTGCCGCGCTCCTTCAGGGCGACTTCCAGCTTGGCGAGGGCCTCGGGGGCTGCCTTGACGGCTTCCGCCGTGACCTTGCGCGATTTCGTGTAGTAGACGGCGCTCAGCGCCGGCGTGAAATCCGGCAGGTAATCCGTCCAGGCCCGGTTGCGCGCCCGCTTGATCGGGTCTTCGGGATGGAGGCGAGGGGGCACGACCTCATCCAGGTATTCGACGATCGCGTTCGATTCGAACAGGACCTCGTCATTGACCTTCAGGACAGGAACCTTGCCGCGCGGCGAGATTTCCATGAACCAGTCGGGGCGTTGCTGCAGGTTGATATAGGTGACTTCGAATTTGACCTTTTTCGCACGCAAAACAATCACGGCGCGCTGTACCCACGGTCAGGTGTAGGAGCTGATCAGATGATACTTATCCGCCATAATCGGCATTTCCTCCGGTTAGAGACAGGGATGGACTGATATCCAGTTACTGCCGCCAACGGTAACCGTTCCGCGCCATTGCGTCAAAGCATGCGTGTTGACACTTGCCGGTCCCGACACGCGCTACAGCGTCTGCAAGAAGATCGATCAGATTCACATGGCTGCTGGATCGCCAGAGGCGAATCCAACAATCCATGATCTGATCTAATATGCCCGCATCTCGAACAGCCGGTCGATATTGCCGCCCCATTCGCCGTGATACAGGGCGAGTTCCATTTCCGCTTCGGTCACGCCGCTTTCGGCGATTTCAGCGATCACGTCCAGGAATCCGCTTTCGTCGTCGCCGCGACCGTTCAGTTGACTTCGCGCCGTCAGCCCGTGCCGCGCGATCTCGATGGTCCGCAGGGCGATGTCCTGCAACGTGCCGCCGCGGAACGGCGTTTTCAGACCCATCCTCGGAACGCCGCCGCGCAGTTTTTCGCGCTCTTCCGCCGTCCAGTCCTTGCACAGATCCCATGCCGCATCCAGCGCCGCATTGTCGTACAGCAGCCCGACCCACAGCGCCGGCAGGGCGCAAAGGTTGCGCCACGGGCCCGCATCGGCGCCGCGCATTTCGATAAATTTCTTCAGCCGCACTTCGGGGAAGGCCGTTGTCATATGGTCGGTCCAGTCGCCCATGGTCGGCAGTTCGCCTTCGTGCCCGGGCAGTCTGCCGGCCATGTAGTCCCGGAAGGACAGCCCGCTGACATCGTTGTACCTGCCGTTGCGATAAATGAAATACATCGGCACGTCGAGGATGTAGTCGACCCAGCGTTCGAACCCGAAGCCATCCTCGAAAATGAACGGCAGCATGCCGCATCGGTCCGGGTCCGTGTCGGTCCAGATGTGGCTGCGATAGCTCAGGAACCCGTTCGGCTTGCCTTCGGTGAAGGGTGAATCGGCGAACAGCGCCGTCGCCACCGGCTGCAGCGCGACGGCGACACGCATCTTTTTCACCATGTCGGCTTCGGACCGGTAGTCCAGGTTCACCTGTACCGTGCAGGTGCGCAGCATCATGTCGTGACCGAGACTGCCTTTTTTCGGCATGTAATCGCGCATGATCTTGTAACGGCCCTTGGGCATCCAGGAAACATCCTCGCGCCGCCATTTCGGATTGAAGCCGATCCCCATCACGCCCGCGTCCATTTCGGCGCAGACGGCCTTGACCTGGGTCAGGTGCTCGCCGACTTCGGCGCAGGTCTGGTGCAGGGTTTCCAGCGGGGCGCCGGACAGTTCGAACTGGCCGCCCGGCTCCAGCGAAATCGAGGAACCGTCGCTGCGTTTCAGCGCGATGGTATTGCCGCCTTCCCGGACCGGATCCCAGCCGTAGCGTTCAAGACCGTTGAGCAGCGCGCCGATACCGGGCCGGCCGTCATAGGGCAGCGGGCGGAGCGTCTTCAGGTCGAAGACGAATTTCTCGTGCTCGGTGCCAATGCGCCAGGCTTCGGGCGGCTTGTTGCCGGATTCGAGGTCGGCGACCAGTTCTGCCTTTCCGGCAATCAGGTTGCTGGCCGATGATGACGGTGCGGACATGCGGTATCGTTCCGTTTCTGAAGTTTATCGGGTCCGGGGAGGCGACGGACGGTTCCAGTCTCCCAGGGCGGTCTGCCAGCACACCAAAGCCGCGAGCGCGGCCGTTTCCGCCCTGAGAATCCGGGGACCCAGACTGACAGGCGAAACAAATGGCAGCTTTGTTAACTGATCAAGTTCGGATGGCGAGAATCCCCCCTCAGGTCCCGTCAGGATAGCCCAGGCGTCGATTGCGGCCTGGTTTTGCAGGACGGAACCCATTGCCGGTACAGCGCCACGTTCGACGCAGACCAGCAATTGGCGATCCCGCGGCCAATTGTCCAGTACTGTACTGTACTTTTCAGGGGCGCGTAAATCGGGAAGTGTCAGGCGCTCGCATTGTTCCGTAGCCTCGACGATATTGGCGGCCAGCCGTTCCATATTGACGCGCCCGGCATTGGTGCGATCGGTCATCACCGGCCACAGGGCGGATGCGCCCAGCTCCACCGCTTTCTGTACCAGGAAATCCAGCGGCCCGCGCTTGATCGGCGCGAAAAGCAGCCACGGGCCGGGTTCACTCCGCTGTTCGTGCGTCTGCCGATCCGGCGACAGCGTACCGCTACCTTTGGACAGGGCGTTAATCCGGGTCTCCCATTCGCCGTCCCGGCCGTTAAAGGCCGCCACAATGTCGCCGGGCCGCGCCCGCATGACATTACGCAGGTAATGCGCTTGATTCGCCGTCAGCGGCACGGCCTGCCCGACCGCGAGGTCATGTTCGGTGTATAATCGCATTCGGTCCGGAACATTGGGTCACTCGCCCGCTTTATACCGGAAATGCTCCGAGCGAAACCTTTTCGATAGGAGAATCGCGAAATGTTACTCGAAGGATCATGCCATTGCGGCGCCGCAAGGTTCAGCGTCGAATCGCCCCATCCCTATCCCTTCAACCGCTGTTACTGCTCGATCTGCCGCAAGGCGGCGGGCGGCGGCGGGTATGCGATCAATCTCGGCGGGCGATACGAGACGCTGAAAGTCACCGGCAAGCGGCATATCCGCGTCTACCGGGTCGATGAGGGCGGCGGCCGGAAAAGCCCGCTGGAGCGCCATTTCTGCGGCAAATGCGGGTCGATGCTTTATGTCTGGGACCCGCGCTGGCCCGATCTGGTGCATCCCTTCGCCTCCGCGGTCGATTCCGACCTTCCCGTACCGCCGGAAACGACGCATCTGATGCTGGATTCGAAGGCGCCCTGGGTCGACCCCGATATCCGCGAGGGTGACAAATGCTTCGACGGCTATCCCGGCGAATCCATTGCGGAATGGCACGAACGGCTGGGGCTGGTCCGCTGAAACATTTCCCGGCTATAAACCCGCCATGACCGATTCCACGAATTCCGCCAGTGACATTGTCCGCGATCACTGGACTATCCGGATGGCCGCGCCGCCGATGCGGCCCTATATACGCCTCGCGCGGATCGACCGGCCGATCGGCACCTGGCTGCTGCTGCTGCCCTGCTGGTGGGGCGTGGCGCTGGCGACATCGGCGGAGCCCGGATGGCGCTGGCCCGATCCGGTCTTCTTCATCCTGTTCGCCATCGGGGCGCTGGTAATGCGCGGGGCCGGCTGCTGCTGGAACGATATCGCCGACCGCGATTTCGACGGCCGCGTCGCGCGCACCGCATTGCGCCCGATTCCCGCCGGCGAAATTTCCGTCAGGCAGGCCGTCGCCTTCATGGGCTTCCTGGCGCTGATCGGCCTCGCCGTGCTGCTGACCTTCAACGGTTACACGGTGTGGCTTTCCATGGCCTCGCTGGTGCTGGTTTTCATCTACCCGCTGATGAAGCGCGTGACCTATTGGCCGCAGATATTCCTCGGCCTGGCCTTCAACTGGGGGGTGCTGGTCGGCTGGACGGCGGTGGCGGGCAGCCTGTCCACGCCCCCGCTGTTGATGTATGCCGCTGGAATTGCCTGGACGCTTGGCTACGACACGATCTACGCCCATCAGGACAAGGAAGACGATGCGCTGATCGGTCTGAAATCCACGGCGCTGAAATTCGGCGACAACACGCGGCCCTGGCTGTGGTGTTTCTATACCGCGACGATAGCGCTGCTAGGCGCAGCGGGCTGGGACGCCGGGCTCGACTGGCCGTATTTTGCCGCGCTGGCGCTGGGCGCGGCGCAGCTTGCCTGGCAGGCCGCGAAGATCGATATCGATTCGCCCCCCGACTGCCTGTCCAAGTTCAGGTCCAACCGCTATTTCGGGCTGATCCTGCTGGCGGGTATGATTGCCGGGTAAGCCGTTTCACTTGACTGGCGGAACAAGGACGGTTTTCGCCTTGTGGGTGTGTTCGCGATAGATCGTATACAGCCCGGTGGCGACGATAATGGCCGCGCCGATAATCGTGTAGGTATCGGGCAGGTCGCCGAAGAAGACAAAGCCGACTACCGTCGCCCAGACCAGCAGCATGTAGCTGAACGGCTGGAGTACCGAGGCCTGCGCGCGCTGCAGCGCCATGATGAGGAAGATATGCGCCGTCGCCGCCATTACTGAAATGGCGGCCATCTGCCCCCAGCCGGCCAGATCCGGCGTGGTCCAGAAGAACGGGGCGAATAGCGCCGCAATCAGAAACCCGGTGAAACCCATATACAGGGTGGACGTTTCCGCCGTGTCGGTCTGCCCGACCAGCCGTGTCAGCACGATATACAGCGCGTAGCCCACGGCGGTGGCCAGCGCGAACAGCGCCGATGGCTCCACAACCCCCGCTCCCGGACGCAGGATGATGAGGATACCGCCGAAGCCGACGATGACTGCCGTCCAGCGCCGTACGCCGACCTGTTCGTGCAGGAAGAACATCGCCATGGCGGTGACGAACAGCGGCGTCGAGGCGATGATCGCATGGGCATCGGCCAGCGGCATGGTCTGTACCGCCAGCACGAAGAAGGCGGATTCGGTGATGACGACGACCGAGCGAACGACCTGCAGCACCGGCCGGTTGCTGCGCAGGCTTGCCTTGAACGTCCCCTTTCGCGTGGCGATCAGGGCCGCGAGAAGCACAAACACCGCGTAGCGGACCATCAGGATCTGCGCCGGCGAATACAGGTTGGAGATGTTCTTGGTGATGCCGTCCTGCACGGCGAAAATCGCCATTGCCGCAACAAACAGCAGGATGCCGCGCCCCGGCGAGGCGTTGGCGTTCATTCAGCCCGCGACAATATGGTAGTGCCGACCGAAGGCGACGGAGTCGGTTGAAAGCGCTTCAATGCAGGCGCGGCGATAGGGCGTATCGGATATCAGTCGCAGGATGAATTCCTCCAGCGCGTGGTCGGGCGCCAGGCGCGCATGCACTTTCTCCAGCATTTCCGCCGTTGTCATCGCCACCCATTGCCGACCCGTTGCCGGCACCCTGGCCAGCGCGACAGCGTTTTCCGCGTGGAAGACATGGCCGCGCCGGCTGATATAGCCATGAACCGAATCGAGGGCGCCGCCGCCTTCCTCCAGCGTCAGGTCGATATCGTCCAGCCGCCCGTAATGGTAATTCTCCGCGCCCAGTTCGGTTGCGTGCATGACGGGAAGCTGGTCTTCGGAAAGCCAGTTCACGAACAGCGTCACCGTGACGCCGGGGGCCGATTGAAGCATCGCCGGAACCGAACCATAACCGGCGACATGCGCGGAATAGACCACGTCGAAATCCCTCAGCGCGCAGCGCTGCACGGGAATCACCGCGTCGGGGTCGGGCCCGAACTTGCGGGTCAGTTGCGCCGGCGCCTGGTTCGAGCCGACGGCGAGCACGGGCGTGCGGCCCCGGGTCAGGTCCGGATCGAAACTGTGCACCGCGCCGCCGCGCCAGGTATAGGACCGGTTCGGCAGCGGGTAGGGGTAGTCCCGCGCGCGGGCCAGCGCCGCGATCCGTTCATTGTCGTTCATGGCAATCCCATAACCTGAATCCGGGCGCTTGTCATTCGGTTCGCGTTGACTACTGTACCGCCATGTCATACGGATCCCTTCGCGATTTCATCGCCCGCCTGGAAGCGGAAAACCGGCTGGTGCGGGTGTCGGCGCCCGTATCGCCGAACCTGGAAATGACTGAAATCCAGACCCGGCTGCTGGCCGGGGGCGGCCCCGCGGTGCTGTTCGAGAACGTCGTGAACGGGGACGGCACGCGCTACGACATGCCGGTGCTGGTCAACCTGTTCGGCACCGTGGAGCGGGTTGCCTGGGGCATGGAACGCGAACCGGGTCAGCTGCGTGAAATCGGCGAAACGCTGGCTTTCCTGCGCCAGCCGGAACCGCCGGGCGGCTGGCGCGAGGCGATGGGCATGCTGCCGCTGGTGAAAACCGTGATGTCGATGAAGCCGCGCACGGTCCGGTCCGGCGCCTGCCAGGAAATCGTCTGGCAGGGCGACGACATCGACCTCGGCAGGCTGCCGATCCAGACCTGCTGGCCCGGCGAACCCGCGCCGCTGATCACCTGGCCGCTGGTGGTGACGCAGGGACCGAACCCGGATGGCCGGCGCGAGGACAGCTTCAACCTCGGCATCTACCGCATGCAGGTGACCGGTCGCGATACGACGCTGATGCGCTGGCTGCGGCATCGCGGCGGGGCGCAGCATCATGCGCGCTGGAAGGCGGAAAAGCCCGAGCCCCTGCCGGCCGCCGTGGTCATCGGCGCCGATCCGGGCACGATCCTCGCCGCCGTAACCCCGGTGCCGGATACCCTGTCCGAATACCAGTTCGCCGGGCTGTTGCGCGGACGGAAGCTGGACCTGGTCGACTGCCTGACCATCCCGCTGAAGGTGCCGGCGGAAGCGGAAATCGTGCTGGAAGGCGAAGTGTCGCTCGATGAATACGGCGATGAAGGGCCCTATGGCGACCATACCGGCTATTACAACGCGGTCGAACAGTTTCCGGTATTCCGGATCAAGGCGATCACCATGCGCCGCAATCCGATCTACCTGTCCACCTTCACGGGCCGTCCGCCGGACGAACCCTCGGTGCTGGGCGAGGCGCTGAACGAGGTCTTCATCCCGCTGCTGCAGCAGCAGTTTCCCGAAATCGCCGATTTCTGGCTGCCGCCCGAAGGCTGTTCGTACCGGATCGCGGTGGTGTCGATGCGCAAGGCCTATCCCGGCCACGCCAAGCGGGTGATGATGGGCGTGTGGTCCTACCTGCGCCAGTTCAGCTACACGAAATGGGTCATTGTCGTGGATGACGACATCGACGCGCGCGACTGGAAGGACGTGATGTGGGCGATCGCCACCCGCATGGACCCGGCGCGAGACATCACCATCGTCGAGCACACCCCCATCGATTACCTGGACTTCGCCAGCCCGGAATCGGGCCTGGGATCGAAAATCGGACTGGACGCGACCAACAAGTGGCCGCCGGAAACCAAACGCGAATGGGGCGCCGAACTGCGCATGACCGATGCGGTGGTCGAGAAGGTGGACGCGATGTGGAGCGACCTTGGGTTGCCCGGCAGCGGGAAACCGATCTGGAAATAGGGAGCGCGATTAATGAATGACGACAAAAAGGCGTGTTTCATCGCCGATCCCGGCCGGGTCGCCGAACTGGCGCGGGACATTCGCGATGGCGCATTGTCGCCGGTCGATCTGGTGCAGCGCTATGTCGACCGGATCGCGGCGGTGAATGGCGCGGTCGAGGCATGGCGCGAACGCGATTGCGAAGCGGCGCTGGTCACTGCGGAAACGCTAGCTGCGGAGGCAAAGGCGGGAACCATCCGCGGGCCGCTGCACGGCATACCCCTGGGCGTGAAGGATATCATCGACGTCGCCGGGCTACCGACGCGGTGCAACAGCAATTCCCTTGCCGATGCCGCGCCGGCGACGGCCGATGCGGAAATCGTCGCGGCGCTGCGGGCGGCCGGCGCCATCATTCTGGGCAAGACGCATACGACCGAATTCGCTCTGCGCGACCCGTCCCCCGCGCGAAATCCGCATAACCTGGCGCATACGCCCGGCGGGTCGAGCAGCGGTTCGGCGGCGGCGGTGGCGTCCGGGATGGCGCCGGTCGCGCTGGGGACGCAGACCATGGCCTCGGTCAACCGGCCGGCCGCCTATTGCGGGATTGGCGCCTTCAAGCCGACGACCCGGGCGATGCCGGGCGCGGGAATCGCGCTGCTGTCCTCGCTCTACGACACTGTCGGCTTCTATGGCGGCCGGGTGGAGGACGCCTGCACGGTGTTCGAGGCGGTCTGTCCGCCGGGATTGCGCGGCGCGGGTGCGGCCGAAGACACGGAGCGGATGCTGAGCGTCACCGTACTGACCGATCCGTTCATCGAAGCTGCCGATACGGAAATCCACCGCGCCACCGCCAATGCGGCCGACCGGATGCGCGACGCCGGGCATGCGGTCGCGGTGACGGCGTCGCCGGTTTCCTTTGAGGCGCTGTTCAGGGCGCACCGTCTGGCGATGGAATACGAAATCGGGCGCATTCGCCGCGCCTTCCTGGACGAACCGCAGGGCATGATCGGCCCGCTGCTGCTGGAAACCATCCGGGACGGGCTGAAGATTACCGACGAGGCCTATTTCGCGGCGCGCCGTTCGATGGATGCGATGCGCGCCGAATTCTTTGCCGCCTTCCCCGCGACCGATGCCTTCCTGTGGCCGGCCACGCCGAAGCCGGCGCCGAAGGGCCTCGCCTGGACCGGGGACGCCAGCTATATCTCGCCGTGGACAGCGCTGGCCGGGCCGGTCGTGACCATGCCGTCGGGCAGGGTGGCGGCGGGCCTGCCAGTCGGCTGCCTGCTCGCCGGCGCACCGGGCGCCGATCTCGCCTTCGCCGGAATTGCGCGCCGCCTGGCCGATGCGGCGGAAGATCATGACACGCTCCTTTAACAGGCTGCGGAAAAACCCTTCCATCTGGTGCGCGGTCGTGATTCAATTCTC
>JBBDQU010000060.1 GCA_040905865.1 Alphaproteobacteria bacterium | reverse complement strand
AAACATGTCAACGATGTATCCGGTCCAAAATGTCAATGAAGTATCCGGTTGCTCATGAGGAGGGACGGCGGCCCGCTGGAAACAGGGCGCCTCGCCCCGCCCCGCCCCCCATTCCCCTGCCGCCCGAAGATGCGCTACGCTTCCCTCTTATGCGGCGGCGGAACGCGCCGGGCTCAATCGACGGGGGAGACAGACATCATGGCGGATCTGGCGGCACGGCTGGTTGCGGCGCGGCGCGGCGGCGATACGGTAACGCTGGCGCCGGGGGAACTGCCGGACGACATGGCGGCGGCGCAGGCGGTGCAGGACCGGGTCTGGACCCTGCTGGACGAACGCTGCGGCGGCTGGAAGATCGGCGGCACCAGCCAGGAATCGCAGCAGCGGCTGGGCACCAGCGAACCGGGCGCGGCGAAAATCCCCGCCGGCGGCTTCTTCCCCAACTACGCCAACATGCCGGTGCACCCGGCGCACAGCCCCGCCATCGAATGCGAATTCGCCCTGCGGCTGGGCAGGGACCTGCCGCCGCGCGCGACCGATTACAGCGACGCGGAGGTCGCGGCGGCGGTATCCGCCCTCGCGCCGGCCATCGAGGTCGCGGGCACAAGGTTCCAGGGCGCCATCGGCGAGGTGCTGTCCCGCGCGACGCTGACCGCCGACAGCGGCTTCGGCATGCATATCGTCACCGGCACGTTCCGCGACAACTGGCGGGATTTCGATCTGGCCGGCCACACGATGCGCCTGTCGGTGAACGGGACCGAACGCGGCGCCGGCACGGGGGCCCGCGTCATGGGCAACCCGTTCCGCGCGCTGGTCTGGCTCGCCAACCGGCAGCGGACCCGGGACGGGCTGAAGGCGGGGGAGATCGTCTCGACCGGCAGCTGCACGAAGATCTACCCGGTGCAGCCGGGCGACACGGCCCATGCGGATTTCGGGACGCTGGGGGTGGTGGCGGTGACGTTTGTGGGGGCGTGAGGGGCAAGAAGGCTAAGAAGACAGATCAGGCTTCTCTCACGCGGGCTCGTAGGGCTGCACGTCGATCGCGTCGGCCTGTTCGCGCATCGTGTAGGTGTCGTGCCAGGCCTGAATCCGCAGCATCGTATCCATGTTCAGGCCGAACGCCTTTTCGATCCTGAGCGCCATTTCAGGCGAGAGTGACGCCTTCTCGTTGACCAGGTCCGATAGGGTCGCGCGGCGCACGCCCAGGATTTCAGCGGCCTTGGTGACGCTCAGGCCGAGTTCCTTGAGAATTTCCTCCCGGATAAATTCTCCGGGATGAGACGGCTTCATGCCGATTTTTACGGGTTCGTTCATCAGTGATAGTCCTCCAAATCCAAATTCAAAACGTCTCCATCTTCGATTTCGAACGTAATTCGCCAATTGCCCGAAACGCTGATGCTCCAGGTTCCCGTCCGGTCGCCTGAAAGCTGGTGAATGCGCCATCCCGGCGGTCCCAGCATGGTCTCGGCGCTCGATGCGGCTCCCAGGGAGGTCACCACGCGGCGAATGCGCGTCACCAGATCGTGTTGGATTCCCCGGCTGTCGCCTGTCTCAATGTAGCGTTCCAGACCTTTATGGCGGATGCTCCTGATATTCATTTCATGATTGTACGGTAAAACCGTACGGTAACCAAGTAAAAACGTTTTCCTGGCGGGAAATGCCCTGCCCTTGCCTATCCTTGGTGCCGTCCCTCGGTGATGTTTCGTGATGCAGGTTCTTCGAAAAGCGATGTTAAATGGGTGTCCATTAATATGCTTGCCTTCCCGTATACCCGGGGTAAGAGCGGATGTGGTGTTGTTCTCGACCTCTTTGAGATCCGCGACCTGTGCGCCGCCCATCCCGGCCAACGCTAAAATATTGCATCTTCCCGTAAAATATGCTAATATTCCTTTTTTAGACAATTTATCGAGGCAAGGGATATGGCGGAACTGAACGAGCGGCAGGAGATGTTCTGCCGGGAATATGTGCGCCAGGGCGTCGGGTCCTGGGCGGCGGTGGCCGCGGGGTATGAGCGCAGCGGCGCGGCGGTGCAGGCGAGCCGGCTGCTCGACCGGCCGGAAGTCCAGGCGCGGATCGCCGAACGGCGCGTGCAGGTGGCGGGGCAGCACGCCCGCGATACCGATGCGCTGCTGGCCCGGCTGGAGGCGATCTGCGAGATGGCGATCCGGCGCGAACAGCTTCACGCCGCCGTCCGCGTCGTGACCCTGCAGGCGCGGCTCGCCGGGTTGATGCCGGAACGCGGCGCGGGCCGCGCGGCGGCGAAACCGGCACCGGCCGACGGGTGGGGCCCGGAAGAACTTGCCGCGAAGATCAGGGCCGAGACGGAGCGGGCCTTCCCGTCCGCCGGCGCCGGGGACCGGGCAAGGCCGGCGTGGCAAGCGGCGGTATCGGAACCGGCGGAACCGGCGGAAACGGTCGCGGCGGAACCGGAGGTCACGGAACCGGCGACCGGAGAAACCGGGACGGCGGAGCCGGTAGCGGCGGAAACGGCGGAAACGGAAATGCCGGTCACGGAAACGCCGGTCGGAGAAACCGGGCCGGCGGAAGACCCCGATCCTGTGGTGGGGACCGTCCCCGCCGACAATGCCGCGCCGTTGCCCGCGTTATCCCGGGACCGCGACGGCTGGCTTCGCGACGCGGAATACAGCAGGCGGAAACTGGCGAACATGGCGGCGATGTTAAGCGATGTTAACCGATGTATATCCTCCCGCGATTTTCCCGACGGCACCCCCCGGCCGCGCGGACCCGGCGACGGCGACGGGCTGGAGGCGGTAACGCAGGAGCCGAAGCTGGAAGGGTAGTCGCGGATTGAAGCGCCGGCGCGGCCCTCCTCACCCTGCCCTCTCCTCCGGGGAGGAGAGGGTTCCTAAAAAGAAGGTGGCGAAGCCGCGATTTCCTCCCTCTCTACCCCTGGGGGTGGAGAGGGCCGGGGTGAGGCGGGAGCTGGCGGGTTACGGCTTGCCTTCGAGATGGCCCAGGATCGTTTCCAGCACGCCGTCGGGATTGCCCAGCGCTTCGTTGTTCCAGAAGCGCAGCACCGTAAAGCCCCGTGCTTCCAGATACGCGGTGCGGGCGGCGTCGGTTTCCGGGCGGTGCTGGCCGCCGTCCAGTTCGACGATCAGCATGGCTTCCGGGCAGGCGAAATCGGCGATACAGGGACCCACCGGATGCTGGCGCCGGAACTTGCGGCCGCCGATCTGGCGGTTGCGGAGACGCGACCAGAGCAGCGCCTCGGCATCCGTCGCGTTACGGCGCAGGGCGCGGGGGCGCTGTGGCGGCATGGGGATGCTCCATCGTGAACGGCGGGGGCGCAGTATGACAGCGGTTGCGGAGATTTTCGAGTATGGCGCGGCCCTCCTCACCCTGCCCTCTCCTCCGGGGAGGAGAGGGTTCCTAAAAAGAAGGTGGCGAAGCCGCCATTTTCTCCCTCTCTACCCCCCGGGGGTGGAGAGGGCCGGGGTGAGGCGGGGGTTGCGATGCCGATAAATGCCTGTAAATACCAATCGAAACGATCCTCTTCATCCCACCGTGTTGCGGATTTCCTCCAGCACCGGCATCAGGTGGCGGCGGAACAGGGCCGGGTTTTCGGACATCGGGAAATGGCCGATATCCGCCATCACCTTGCCCTTCGCGCCGGGGATGCGGTTCGTGGTGGCCTCGGTGCGTTCCGGGGTGCAGGAGCTGTCGTATTCGCCGGACATCAGGTAGACCGGGCAGCGGCTGGTGTCGATCCGGTGCGAGCGGTCGTCGAAATGGCCGTCGGTCCAGTAGAAATACAGGTCGCCCTTGAAGATGCCGGGGCCGCCCTGCTTGTAATGCCACAGGGTCTCGTGGCGGAACTCGTCCGGGCTTTGCGGCGCGACCTGGCCGGAGACAAACGCGGCGGCGATTTCCCCGCCGTGGATGTCCGGGCGGTGCAGCCAGTCGGTGTCGTAATAGGGCTCCAGCCGGTCCGCCCCTTCCAGCGCGATGACGGCGCGAAAATCGTCCGGCTGTTCCAGCGCCAGGTGCAGCACGATCCGCCCGCCCATCGAGCAGCCCATGACCACCGGCCGGTCCAGTTCCAGCGCCCGGCAGAAGGCGTTGACGGTCTCGCGGTAGAGGGCGGTGGTAAGTTGGTAGTCGCGGTTCTGGTAGCCGACCGGCGGGTTGGACTTGCCGTGCCAGGGCATGTCGAAGGCGAGCACGCGGTAATTGTCCGTCACGGCGGAATCGCAGAGCAGGTGGCGGAACTGGCGGGCATCCGCGCCCGCCGTGTGCAGGCAGACCAGCGGAATGCCGGAACCGGCTTCCTCGACATAGACGCGGCAATCCTCGCCCGCGACCCGCATGGTGAAGTAGCGCCCGGTGATCGGTTCGTACTGGACCATTTATCTGCCTCCGCCTGCTTTGGCCATGATCTAAGCCTCCACCGCCGCGGCGCGCGGCGCGGCCAGCAGGTCCTTGAAATACTGGAGGTTCTGCATCAGCGGCAGCAGGTCGCCGTCCAGCGTCGCGAGGCCCGCCGCGACCATGGAGAAGATGTCGTGCCGGTCGCGCGGCGGCTCCGCCGACCAGAAATCGGCCCAGACATCGCCGGCGGCGCGGATCGAGAAGGCGCCGGTATCGGTCGGCAGTTTCCGGGGCGCCACCGATTCGATCCGGCCGTCGCGGATCGAAACGATGTAATCCGCCGTTCCCACGCCCAGCAGGAATCGCAGGGTGAGCCGCCGGCCGCGATGGACCAGCCAGTCATCCGCGTTCGCCCGTTCCGCCAGTGTTTCGATCACGTCCGATATCCTTCCATCTTGTCCGCAAGGCCCGCGCCGCTTACTAATCCATATTACGCATAATCATTTTACACGGGGGAATACCATCATGGCCATCAAACGCATCGACACCAACAAGCTGATGAGCAGGGCCGTCGTGCACGGCGACACGGTCTATCTGGCGGGGCTCACCGCCGACGACACGTCGCTCGACGTGCAGGGCCAGTGCCAGCAGATCCTCGACAAGATCGACCGCTACCTGGGCGAGGCCGGTTCCGACAAGACGAAGATCCTGTCGGCGCAGATCTGGCTGACCGATATCGGCACCTGGGCGGCGATGAACGAAATCTGGGTGAAGTGGATCGACCCGGCCAACCCGCCGGCCCGCGCGACGGTGGAGGCCAAGCTGGCCAACCCGAAGCTGAGCATCGAGATCATGGTCGTGGCGGCGCGCTAAACGGGTTCGAGCGCCCTGTGCGGTCCGGGTGGCAGTTCGATGCGGATCGCGTCGCCCGGCCGCACCGCGCCGCCGGCCAGCACGATGCTCATGACGCCGGCCTTGCGGACAAGGTTGCCGTCGGCGTCGCGGCCCAGCGTCGCCTTCATCAGGCCGGGCATCAGGTTATCGAGCTGGTAGCAGGGGTTGCGCAGCCCGGTGATTTCGACGACGGCGTCGGCGCCGAGATGCAGCTTCGCGCCGCGCGGCAGGCCCAGCAGGTCGATCCCGGCGGTGGTGACGTTCTCGCCGATCAGCCCGGGGGCGAGGTCGAAACCCTGCTCCCGCAATTCGTCGAACAGCTCGGCATGGATCAGGTGGACCTGGCGCAGGTTCGGGACGCTCGGGTCCTTCTTCACCCGGGCCTGGTGGCGGACGGTTTCGCCGAGGTGCGAATCGCCCTCCACTCCCAGCCCGGCCAGCAGGGTGATGCTGTCCCGGTTCGGTTTGGTGAAGCTGTATTCGGCGTTGCGGCTGACCGCCGTGACCGTGGCGTTCATGGCTGGCTCTCCTTTCTAGATCGGGTCCCAGCTGAACACGTCTTCCGACCGGTCCAGCGCATAGAAATGCGGCTTCATCGCCGGGATGGCGTGGCTGGCGATGGTTTCGGGCGTCCAGCCCTCGCCGCGATGCACCGAACGGATCGGCCGCGACTGGCCCATCAGGAAGATCTCGTTGTTGCGCACGCCGAAGATCTGGCCGGTCACCCCGGCGGCCGCGTCGCTGACCAGATATGTGGCCATCGGGGCGATCTTCTCCGGCGTCATCTCCTGGATCTTGGCGACGCGGGCGCGTTCCGCCTCGGTGTTCTGGGGGATCGAGCCGATCATGCGGCTCCACGCGAAGGGCGTGATGCAGTTGGACCGCACGTTGAAGCGCGCCATGTCCAGCGCGATGGATTTCGACAGCCCGGCGATGCCCAGCTTGGCGGCGGCATAGTTGGCCTGGCCGAAATTGCCGATCAGCCCGGAGGTCGAGGTCATATGCACGAAGCAGCCCGATTCCTGCGCCCGGAAATGGTCGGCGGCGGCGCGGCTGACATTGAAGCTGCCCTTGAGGTGGACATCGATGACGCCGTCCCAGTCCTCCTCCGTCATGCGGTGGAAGATGCGGTCGCGCAGGATGCCGGCATTGTTGACGACGATGTCGATCCTGCCGAACTCGTCGACCGCCTGCTGCACGATGCGGTGGGCGCTGTCCCAGTCGGAGACGCTGTCGGCGTTCATGACGGCCTCGCCGCCGGCGCCGCGGATTTCGTTGACCACCTCATAGGCCGGGCCGCTGTCCTGCCCCTCGCCGGCGACCGAGCCGCCGATATCGTTGACCACGACCTTCGCGCCATGCGCCGCCATCAGCATCGCGAAGCCGCGCCCGATTCCGCGCCCCGCGCCCGTGACAACCGCAACTTTTCCGTCCAGCATCTTCCCGTCGGCCATGTCGATCCTCTACACTTCGTTTCCGTTCGCTGCCGTCACTATTCCCCAGCCCCCACCCGCACACAACATCGGAATCCCCGCCATGCCCTATGAAGCGATCGAATACGAGGTCCGCGACGAAATCGCCACGGTCACCCTCAACCGCCCGGAGGCGCGCAACGCGCTGGACATCCGGATGCGCGAGGAACTGGCCGATGCGGTCATGGTCATGCGCAACGATCCGGCGCTGAAGGCGGCCATCATTACCGGCGCTGGCGGCGCCTTCTGCGCCGGCGGCGACATCAAGGGCATGACCAGTCAGCGCAGCAATGTTCAGAACGCGCGCAAGCGGATCCAGAACATCCATGTCTGGCTGCCGGAACTGGTCAACCTGGAACTGCCGGTGATCGCCGCGGTCGACGGACCGGCCTTCGGCGCGGGGCTGAACCTGGCGCTGGCGGCGGATTTCGTGCTGGCGACGCCGCGCACCCGGTTCTGCGCCGTGTTCGGGCGGATCGGGCTGGTGCCGGATGCGGGCGGGTTCTTCCTGCTGCCGCGCATCGTCGGGCTGCAGGCGGCGAAGGACCTGATCTTCACCGCCCGCACCTTCGACGCCGCCGAAGCGAAGGAGCTGGGCATCGTGAAGGAAATCCACGAATCCGCCGACCTGATGGCCCGCGCGACGGCTTTCGCCGGCCGCTTCCGGCACGCCTCGCGCGAGGCCATCGGCATGTCCAAGAATATCCTCAACAACGCCTTCCACATGGACCAGAAGGCGCTGGGCGAACTGGAATCATACGCGCAGGGCGTGGCGATGCATTCCGACTATCACAAGGAGGCGACGCGGCGCTTCATCGCCAAGGAACCGCTGCCCTTCGACTGGAACCAGCTGGACAGGAAGGGCGGCGGCGAATGACCCGGCACGCCGAACCGATGGATCAGCGGCAGGGATAGGCGTCATAGAGCGACAGGACGACCAGATAGGCGAAATTGTCATCGGCGTTGGCCAGGTCCGGATGTTCGCGCTGTACGGCGCCGATAATGTTGCGGATCAGCCCGATATCGATTTCATGATCCTTGGGCCAGCAGATCGGGAAGGTCTCGCTGACCTTGCTGTAGAAGCGCAGCGCGTCGCGGACCCCCGCCAGATAGCCGTCCCGCAATCCGGATGCGCGGGGGTCGTTCTGCGCGGCGCGGCTTTCGATATCCCGCCAGGCGCCGAGATCGAAATTCTCCTCGGCGGCCAGCGGCAGCGACAGGATCGCCGCGATGGCGGAACAGGCAAGTCCGCGAAGCAGGCGTCGGCGCATGTCATGTACTCCCTGACGCGCTGGCTTCCGGACACAACGAAGCAACGCGCGAATATTTCCACACTCGCGCGATACTAAACGATTTGCAGGCGGTTTTGGCTAGGTGCGCGACCGGCAGGACGCGCAGAGCCGGTTTCCCCAGCCTTCGCTGGTGAAGTTGCCACGGCAATTCAGGCAGGTCCGCTTCTTCGGGCGGTCGTCTTCGGACCGATAGCTGTAGTCAGCTTCCGGCTTTTTCGTATTGTTGCTCATCTCATATCCTAATTAGCGCGTAAAATTACTTTTTTAAAATCTTGGGTACCGTCAGAAGGACAGCTTTATATACGAGTTATGGAATTTGTGTGAGAATTATTTTGTGCAGCGCAGCATTGCGGGAGGCGCATGGCAGGGATAAGCGCCATTTTCGCTGCGGGTCCGTGCGCTTATGGTTATGGTGCGATAGAGTAGGCGGGGGCGGGGGATTATCGAATCGACCGCCGCGCATGAACAGCGACAACTTTGGACGGGGAGCATAATGGCAACGGAAATCGGATTTATCGGCGTCGGCAACATGGGTGGCCCGATGGTGAACAACCTGCTGGCGGGCGGCTACGCGGTGAGGGTCTATGACCCGAACAAGGCCGCGGTCGATGCCTGCGTGGCCAAGGGCGCGACGACCGCGTCTTCGCCCAAGGACCTGGCCGACAAGGTCGAAACGGTTCTGGTCTGCCTGCCGACGCCGGCCATCGTCCAGGCGGTTGCGCTGGGTGAAAACGGGCTCAGCAAAGGCAGCATGATCAAGACCTATATCGACCTGTCGACGACCGGTCCGCGCACGTCGATCCCGGTTGCCGAGGCGCTGGCCGAAGCGGGCATCGTCGCGCTGGATGCCCCGGTCAGCGGCGGCGTGATCGGTGCAGTCGCGGGAACGCTGGCGGTCATGGTGTCGGGGCCGCATAACGAGCACGGCCACCATCGCCCGATGCTGGAGAAGATCGGCAAGAACGTCTTTTATGTCGGCGCCAAGATCGGCATGGGCCAGACGATGAAGCTGCTGAACAACCTGCTGTCCGGCACCGCGCTGGCGGTGACGGCGGAGGCGGTGACCCTGGGCATCAAGGCCGGGCTCGACCCGAAGCTGATGATCGATATTTTCAACGCCAGCAGCGGCCGCAACACCGCGACCGAAACAAAATTTCCCAATTCGGTGCTGACGCGGAAATTTAACGGCGGCTTCGGCACGGGCCTGATGTTCAAGGACATCCGGCTGTGCCTGGAGGAAGCCGAGGCGCAGGGCGTCACCATGTTTGTCGGCAGCGGCGCGCGGCAGGCCTGGTCCTTCGCGATGGCGCAGGGGTCGGCGACGGAAGATTCCACCCAGATCATGGAGCATTACGAAGCGCTGGCTTCGGTGGAATGGCCGAAAGGCGGTTCCTGATCCGGTCCCGTCTCCTGCTCCGCCCTGTTCGGGTGGAGCGGATCGGGGTGAGGGGGCTTACGCTTTAACTGGTCGCGGCCGAAGGGGGACGCTTGACCAGCGCCCAGGTATTCGGCACCTCGCCGATCGGCACCTCGATCAGCACCGGCCCGCTGCCGGCAAAGGCGTCCTCCAGCGCCGCCTGTAACGCTGCCGGTGTTTCGGCCTTCACGCCCTTCATGCCGAAGGTGCCGGCCAGCGCCACGAAATCCGGATTGTGCAGGTCGACCGCGATATGCCGGCCGCCGAAATGCTCCTTCTGGAAGCGTTTCACATTGCCGAAGGTGTTGTCGTTGAAGACGATGGTGACGAGGTCGATGCCGTGCGCCATGGCGGTGGACAGTTCCTGCACGTTGTACATGAAGCCGCCATCGCCGGAGACGCAGACGACCTTTTTGTCCGGGCAGCCGACCTTCGCCCCCAGCGCGGTGGCGAAGCCGTAGCCGAGCGTGCCCTGGTAGCTGGGCGTGATCAGGGTGCGCGGATGGTAGACCGGCATCCAGTTCTGCAGGAAGGTCGCCATCTGGGTCACATCGGTGACGACGATGCCGTCCTCGGGCAGGGCGTCGCGGATCGCCCGGGCGAAGCCGTATTGCGGTTCAAGGCCGGAGAGCTTTTCCTGCGCGGCGGCGCGGTTGGCGGCGTATTCGTCCAATCGCGAGGGGCGGACGCGGCCCATCGCCGCGATCCGGTCGGCCAGCGCCTTGAGGCCGGCGGACGCGCGGGCGACCACGGTGACATCGGCGGCGCGGGGTTTCTGCGCCTGTTCGGCGTCGATATCCAGCCGGATCGTTTTCACCTCGTCCATCCGGCCCCAGGCCATACTGGGCGCGACAAACCGCGTGCCGATGGCGATGGCCGCGTCGACATTGGGCCATAATTCCTGGCCGGCGATCATGGTCTGGGCCAGCGGGTGGTGGTCGCTGATCGCGCCGCGCCCGGTGCGGCTCATGATGACCGGGGCCTGCAGCAGTTCGGCGAGGCGCAGCAGTTCGGCTTCCGCGCCGAAGACGCCGCTGCCGACGAAGATGGCGGGCGTGCCGGCGGCGTTCAGGATGGCGGCGGCTTCGTTGAGCGCGGCCTCGTCCAGCGGCGGGTCGATCGCATAGTCTTCGGCGGGCAGCAGGGTCACGTTCTCCGCCTTGCCCATGATGTCCGGCGCCATCTCGAACACCGCCGGCTGGTGGCGGGTTTCCAGCATTTGCGAGAACGCCTCGCGCATCACGCCCGGCGCCTCGCCGGCGCTGTCGGCGCGGCCGACCCATTTGACCACGCCGCGCATCGCGGCGGACTGGTCGCGGATTTCATGGGTCATGCCGATTCCCAGCCCGATCTGGGTCGAGGGGATCTGCCCCGCGAGGCACAGCACCGGCACGTTGGACGCCGCCGCCGTGGACAGCGCCGCGCCCGTGTTCAGCAGGCCGGGTCCGGGACCGGTGATGCACACCCCGACCCTGCCGCTGGCCTGGGCATAGCCCAGCGCCATATAGGCGGCGCCCTGTTCGTGCCGCGTGTGGATCAGGCGGACCTTGTTGCGCGCCTCGTAGAGCGCATCGAAGGTGTTGTCGAGCTGCACCCCCGGCAGGCCGAAAACCGTATCGACCCCATGCTCGGTCAGCGTCCCCACGATAGCCTGTCCGCCCGTCATTTTCGGCACTGTGCGTTTCCTTCCGGTTTTGTTGTTACTGGTCGTCGCTGTTGGTCAGCCGGTCGATAATATCGTCGAGCTTCCGCGACTGGTGAATGAAATCGAGTACGATCAGCGTGTCCGCCGTTTCGCGGTATACGATGAAATGGCCGCCTTCGCGAAAGTATTTCAGCCCGATGTCCGACCGGCCGGGTGAGATCAGCAGGCCGCAGGACCGGCCGGCCGGCGGTTCCCCGGCAGCCAGCGCGTGCAGCCGGGCGATCAGGCTGTCCCTGTATCGTTCGGCGATGGAATCGCCCCAATGTTCGATGGAATACAGGAAAATATCGGCCAGTTGCGCTTGGGCGCGGCGCGTGACGCGGATCGACTTCACGTCGCGGCGCGCCGCCTTGCGTACTCCAGCGCGGTGTCGAAAATATCCTCGACCGACCCCTCGGCGAACGCGCCGCGCTCCGCCTGCGCCAGACTTTCCAGAATGCCAGCGCGGATTTCTTCGAGTTCCGCATCCTGCCGGGATATCGTGGCTTCGAGCATCCGCAACCCGTCGCGCAGCACCTCGCTGGCATTCTGGTAGCGGCCATCCCTGACGAGCGCGTCAATCAGGGCTTCCTGTCGGTCTGTCAAAACGATGTTGCGGGTCGGCATCGAAAATTCCCGGTTGTTCGTCGTTACCCTAGCAATTATGGCATATTATGCCAATAATTTTGTCCCCGTGGTCAGTTCACGGTACAAGGCAAGCGTCTGCGCGACCACGATGGCTTCGGCGAATTCGGTTTCGGCGGCGTGGCGGGCGGCATTGCCGAATCGGCGGCGCATGCCGGCATCCGTGGCCAACAGTTCCAGCGCATCGGCGAGCGGATCGATACCGCGCGGCGGGACCAGCAGCCCGGTTTCGCCGTCTCGGCAGACCTCGCGGCAGCCGGGTACGTCGGTGGCGACCATGGGCAGCCCCGCCGCCGCCGCCTCGAGCAGCGATTTCGGCAGCCCCTCGCGATAGGACGGCAGCACCGCGATATGGGCCTTTGCGTACTCCCCCGCGATGTCGCGGCTGGGGCCCGCGACCTCGACCGCGCCCTCGGTTGCCCATGCATCCAGCGTGGCCTGCGGGATGGCGGCGGGGTTGTCGTCGCCGGGGCCGACCAGCCGGATGCGGATCGCGACGCCGCGTTCTTTCAGCAACCGCGCGGCCGCGACCAGTTCGCCGATGCCCTTGTCCCAAAGCATCCGCGACACGCAAACGGCGACCGGCGGGCCGGGCGGTTCCTGGGGCTGCGGACGGAAGCTGTCGATATCGACGCCGGAGCCGCGGATCACGGTGATACGGTGAGGCGCGACGCCGATGCGGCCGGCGAACAGCGCCCGGTCATCCGGATTCTGCACGATAACGCGGCTGGCGGAGCGGTTCAGCAGGAAGCGGAACAGTTCTGCGATCACCGGCCGCAGCAGCCGCGCCAACAGCCCGTTGGAAATGAACACGAAGCCCATCCCGGCGAAGGCGTTGACGGTGGCGGGCAGGCCGGTCCACCAGGCGGCGATGCTGCCATACAGCGCCGGTTTCAGCGCCACGTGATGCACCACGTCCGGGCGCTCGCGCCGGTACAGGCGGACCAGCGATATCAGCGTGCCCAGGTCCCGCAGCGGGTTGCGGCCGCTGCGGGACAGTTCGACGGGGACCAGCCGGAAGCCCTCCGCTTCGATATCGGCGCCCCGGCCGCGCACCCGCGTCGCCACCGCGACCTCGGCGCCCGCATCCCGCGCCGCCCTTGCGATGGGCAGGCGGTGAGAGAGGAAGTACCAGTCCTCGCTGACCAGGAAGAGAATCTTCTTTCCGGTCAGGTCCGCCGTGTCATCCGCATCGCTCATGCGCTCATGCCGTCGGCCCAGCGCGCGGCCCAGTCCTGCGCCATGCAGACGCCCCAGATCGCCTGCCAGTGATTGCCGCGTCCGGCCAGGTGATCGTCCCAGGCGTTGCGGACGAGTTTCGCGTCGAACCAGCCTTCCTCACGCAGCCGGCGTTCGTCCAGCAGATCCTCCGCCCAGTCGCGTAGCGGGCCGCGCAGCCAGGCGCCGACGGGCACGGCGAATCCGGCCTTGGGCCGCTCGACGATCTCGCGCGGGACATGGCGGTACAGCACCTGACGCAGCAGCCATTTGCCCTGCCCGTCGCGCAGCCGCATGTGCCGCGGCAGCGACCAGGCGAATTCGACGAGCCGGTGGTCCAGCAGCGGCACCCGCGCCTCGAGGCTGACCGACATGCTGGCCCGGTCGACCTTGTGCAATATGTCGTCCGGCAGATAGGTCATGCTGTCGAGGAAGGCCATGCGCTCGGAGAAATCCGGGATCGCTTGTGCGGCTTCCCATGCCGCGGATGTCTGTTCGCGCCCGCCCGTCACCAGCGCGTCCGGATCGGTCCAGTGGCTGACCAGACCGCGATAGGCGGCATCGGAATTTCCGGCGCGCAGCAGGCCCGCCAGCTTGTGCATCTTGTCGCCGGGCAGGCCGGGCCGGCGCGACGCGGGCAGCAGGTTCGCCATGCCGTCCCAGGCCCCGGTCGGCACGGATTGCAGGGCGCAGGCGGCCAGTTTGCGCAGCGGGCCGGGCAGGGCGCGGCTGCGCCGCCAGGCCGAAGCCGCCGTCCGGTAGCGGTTATAGCCGAGGAAAACCTCGTCGCCGCCATCGCCGCTCAGCGCGACCGTGACATGCCGCTGCGCGATCTGGGAGACCAGCCGGGTCGGCAGGGCGGAGGAATCCGCGAAGGGTTCGTCATACCAGTCGGCCAGCCGGGGCACGAGGTCCCGCGCCCGGTCCGGCGACAGCATGACTTCCGTATGGTCGGTGCCGAGATGTTTCGCCACCGCGCTTGCATGGGCGGATTCATCGAATCCGGCTTCGTCGAAGCCGATGGTGAAGGTCTTTACCGGCCGGTCGCTCGCCTGCTGCATCAGGGCCACGACGCTGGCGGAATCGACCCCGCCCGACAGCAGCGCGCCCAGCGGCACATCGGCGACCATCCGCATCGACACCGCCTCGCGCAGCAGCGTCTCGGCTTCGGCAATGGCGTCGCCGTCCGAGATGTCCCGCTTCGGCCGGGCGGCGATCCCGGCGAGGTCCCAGTAGCGGCTGATTTCCGGTTCGCCCCCGGCGCGGAAGGACAGCAGCGTGCCCGCTTCCAGCTTGCGGATGCCCCGGTAGATGGTCCGGGGTGCGGGGACATAGTTGAACCGGGCGTAGGATGCCAGCGCATCGCGGTCCAGCACCGGTCGCCAGCCGGATTTCGCGCGCAGCGCCTTCAGTTCCGAGCCGAACAGGAACAGCCCGTCGACCAGCCCGTAATACAGCGGCTTGATGCCCAGCCGGTCGCGGCCGAGCCAGATCCGCCTTTCCGCCCGGTCCCACAGTGCGAAGGCGAACATGCCGACCACCCGCTTCACCGTTGCCGGGACGCCCCACAGCGCGAAGCCTTCCAGCAGCACCTCCGTATCGGAACCGCCGCGAAAGTTTATCCCGGTCGCTTCCAGTTCGCGCCGCAGGGCCGGGAAATTATAGGCCTCGCCATTATACACGATGACAAAGCGGCCATTGGCGGAGACCATCGGCTGGCTGCCCGTATCGGTCACGTCGATGATCGCCAGGCGCCGGAAGGCGAAGGCGACCCCGGCTTCGTCATCGCGCCACAAGCCGTCGCTGTCGGGCCCGCGATGCACCATGGCCGATGCCATGGCGCGCGCCTCGCTGTCCAGCACGCCGCCGCCGGTCTGGCCCTTCAGGTCGATAAAACCGGCAATGCCGCACATGGAAACTCCGCTGCCGCCGGGCAGGGGGGAAGGCGGCGGCGTTCGTCGCATACTAGATCAGATCATGGTTGGTTGGAATCGCCTTTGGCGATCCGCAACAACCATTTGAAGGTGCTATAGCGGGGCGGGGGAAGGCGGGAAAGCGCTGGAGATCGCCGGCGAAAAAACAGACTTTACCTTGCAGGGCTATCACAACGGGTCGGCGCCCCTGTACCGCGGGTTGCTTCCTTTGACGGCACAAGAAGCGCCATGTTACTGAATCGGTGCGCGAAAATGTCGCAGGCGGGGAATTTTCCCGAACGGCGGTCTCTCAAACATAAGGATAAAAATGAATATGCGTATTTACGGTAAAATGACTCTGGGCTCGGTTCTCGCCATGGCCGTGATTGCGGCAGGGATAGGCGCAGCAACCGAAGCCGGTGCAGAAACAATCTGGAACTTCAACGTCTTCGGCGGCAAGCGTGCGATGACCAAGGGCATGGAAGTCATCCAGGAAGACCTCGGCAAGGCCGGCGCCGGCACGTTTGAAATGAAGATCCATTATGCCTCGGCGCTTGGCCCAGAAAAGCAGATTCCCGAAAACGTCAAGATTGGCGCGTACGAAGCAGGCGCACATTGCGTCGGATATTACCCGAACAAGTATCCGCTACTTTCAGTAATGGAACTGCCATTCCTCGCGCCGCGTGATACGGAGGCCAGCGCCAAGGTTCAGAAGGCGGTAATGGCGCATCCGCTGATCGTCGCCGAATTGAAGGACCGCTGGAACTCCATGTATCTCGGACCTCAATTCCTTCCCGGTTACGAATTCATGGGCAACAGGCGAATCGAAACCACGGCCGACATGAAGGGCGTGAAAATGCGTATTTCAGGCCTGAACGCACAGGCGTTGCAGGTGTTCGGCGCCGTACCGACAATGGTGACCGCTCCCGAAGGCTATACGGCGCTGGATCGCGGGACGATCGACAGTTTCGGCTTCCCCTATTCCTATGCGTTCGGTTCCTACAAGATGTATGAAGTTTCCAAATACGTGACCGAAGGCTTGGGTATGAGCGGTTTTATGTGCTTCCAGGGGGTCAGCATCGACGCCTGGAACAAGGCGCCCGAAGCGGTCCGCAATGCCCTGCCGGCAGCGCAGGAACGCGGCGAGCAGGAAATGCTCAAGGCCTATGCGGAAGCGGACGAGAAATGGATCCCGATCTTCAAAGAGCGGCTCGAAGTCGTGACGATCAAGCCGGAAGTCCGGGCGGAAATCGCCAGGGGCTCGGAGAAGATCTGGGAACAGTGGGTCGCCGACCAGGAAGAAAAGGGTCGTCCCGGCCGTGAAATGCTGGATTTCGTGAAGGGCCTCGTGGCCAATTACGAAAAATAATCCGCAAACCGCATTGCCGTACCCTCCAATAGGGGCTGGCGGTTCGAAACATCGCGCAAGACCGGTCGCCGCAATCCCTTCGGGGCGTGCGGCGGCCGACTCGCCAGAAGCCGTTCCAGCACTTCACGATCTGATTTATTTTCGGGTCGGGCGCCTCAACCGGCGTACACGCGACACTTGATTTATCCGGGAAAGGAACAATGCCATGCCGTTCTACGAAAAGGGACCCGTCCGAATCCACTATGAAGAAGTTGGCGCAGGCTATCCGCTGCTGCTCATCCCCGGCGGCGGGTTGAATGCGACCATCGGAAATTTTACCGGGGACCACACCCTGGTCGCGCCCTTCAACCCGCTGGTGGAGTTTTCCGGCGAATACCGCTGTATCACGCTGGACCAGCGCAACGCCAATGGCGGCGAGTCGACCGGTCCGGTGGATGCAGAGCGGAACTGGGACGCCTTTACCGACGATCACCTCGGCCTGATGGACCATTTGGGGATCGAGAAATTCATGGTGATGGGATTCTGCATCGGCGGCCCGCTGATCTGGAACCTGCTGCGCCGGGCGTCGGAACGGGTCGACGCCGCCGTGCTGGTGCAGCCCAGCGGCTTCCGTCCGGAAATACCGGACCTGTTTTACCAGAACAATATCGCGGATTGGGGGCCGGCGCTTTGTGCCAGCCGGCCGGATGTCACGATGGACATGATCGAACCGTTTCTCAACAACATGTACCGCGCCCGGGCCGATTTCGTTTTTACGGTCGACCGGAAATTCGTGCGTAATTGCGAGACGCCGATTCTGATCCTGCCGGACGACATTCCGGCGCACCCCTATGCGATGGCCATGGAAACCGCGCTGCTGGCGCCGAATGCCGAGAGCAGCCTCTACCCCTGGAAGGACGCGCCGCAGCGAACGCGGCTTGCCCTGCGCCATGTGCACACATTCCTGCGGGCGAACTGTCCGGCGGGGTAGCGCCGGAGGGATTGAAGGGCGGCGTCCGGCCCGCTTTTGCGATAGGCGGTTCCAGTGTAGCCTGGCTCCCCTGAAACACGATCTGATCTAAAGGCTGATGCGGGCAGGATGTACGCAGTCGAGCCGCAGCCGTATAGTTTCGGGAGTATTCTGCGAGGGGCGCGTTGCCCGAGTGGCTGGTGGAGGAGACAGAAGATGCCGATGCAGTCGATTTATGAGGCGCCGCGTCCGGCGGCGCGCGCCGGTGAAACGGTGGTGACGAGCACCTGCGGCCACAATTGCGGCGGCCGCTGCGTGGTGAATGCTCATGTGGTCGACGACAGGATTGTCAGGATCTCCACCGACAAGCGGGCCTGGAACCCGGAGTTGCCGCCGTTGCCCGCCTGTGCGCGCGGCGTTGGGCAGATCGAGCGCACCTACCATCCGGATCGCCTGAAATACCCCATGCGCCGGGTCGGACCGCGCGGCGCCGGTCAGTTCGAACGGATTTCCTGGGATGAGGCGCTGGACGAAATCGCGGCGCAGCTTCTGCGCGTGCGGGAAAAATACGGTAACGCGGCGATCCTCGACGGTTCGCGCTCCGGCAACACCGCCGCGCTGCACAGCCGGGCCGCCCTGGCGCGCTTCCTCAACCTGTTCGGCGGGTCCAGCGGGCTGTGGTCGAACATGTCCTGCGAGGCGGAGATATTCGCCATCCGCCAGACCTACGGCACCGATGTGGGCTACAAGGCCGCGGGGCGCGAGCCGACCGATTACGTCAATTCGAAGCTGATCCTGATGTGGGGCTGGTCCCCCGCCGACGGCACCTTCGGCACCGGCACGCCGCAATACCTGAAGCATGCGAAGGAAAAGGGCGTGCGGATCGTCTGCATCGACCCGCGCCGCCACCGCTCCAGCCGCATGCTGGCGGACGAGCATATCTTCATCCGCCCCTCGACCGACGCGGCCGCGCTGATCGCCATGGCCTATGTGATCGTGAGCGAAGGGCTGCACGATCAGGCGTACCTGGACCGCTACGTACAGGGCTTCGACGAGGCGACTTTGCCGGAAGGGGCGCCGAAGGGAGGTTCCTACCGCGCCTATCTGACGGGCGCGGCGGACGGTATCGCGAAGACGCCGGAATGGGCGTCGGAGATCACCGGCATCCCGGCGGAGACGATCCGCCGCCTTGCCGTCGAATTCGGCGCCGCCAAGCCGGCGGCGATACAGTGCGGCTACGCGCCGGGGCGCACACTGCACGGCGAACAGTTCCACCGCGCCGCCTATGCGCTGGCGGCGATAACCGGCAATGTAGGCATCGTCGGCGGCAATTCCGGGGTCAGCAACGGCGCCACCGGGCGGGCGGGGATCAAGTCGCTGCCGTCGGGGAAAAACCCCATAGACTCGCAGGTCGCGACGCCGTTGCTCGCGGATTTCCTGGAGAAGGGGACGGCCGGCGGTTACCCGGCGGATATCAAGCTGATCTATGCCATGTGCGGCGACATCTTCAACCAGTGCCCGAACGCCCCGAAAATCGCCAGGGCTTTGGAGAATGTGGAATTCATCGTCGGTCAGGACCATTTCCTGACGCCGACGACGCGTCATGCGGATATCGTCCTGCCGGCCACGACCTTCTGGGAACGCAACGACATCCAGACTCCCTGGGCGGGCGCGGGGCATTACGCCATCTTCATGCGCCAGGCTATCGAGCCGATGCATGAATGCCGAAACGACATGGACATCCTGGCGGACCTTGCCGCGCGAGTCGGCATCGAGGGCTTCGCGGAGAAAGGCGAAATGGACTGGCTGCGTGACTTCACCAGAGATGCGGTCGACGATTTCGACAGCTTCGTGAAAGAGGGCGTGGTGCGGTTTCCGGCGCCGGAGGATGCCGTCGCCTTCGCAAAGCAGATACGCGACCCGGAAAACCATAAATTCGCCACGCCTTCCGGGAAGATCGAGATCTATTCGACGCGTCTCGGCGAGAATCCCGACCCCTTCGGCCTCGGCGCGATTTCCGCCATCCCGACCTGGGTGCCTCATATCGACACCAGCGCGGAATACCCGCTCAGCCTGCTCAGTTCCAAGTCGCGGGCGCGCACCCATTCGATCCACGGCAATCAGGAAAAGCTGAACCGGGTCGATCCCGACGACATCTGGATGCATCCGGCGGACGCCGCCGCGCGCGGTATCCAGGACGGCCAGCCGGTAAAGGTGTTTAGCGGCTACGGCGCCACGATCATGCCGGTGCGGGTGACGGAGGATATCGCCAATGGCTGCGTGTCGATGAAGGAAGGGCGCTGGTATGCGCCCGACGCGGACGGTATCGACCGGGAGGGCGCGGCTAATTCGATCACCGGCGACATCACCGCGGCCTGCGGGGCGACGACCTACAATACCGCCTTCGTCGAAGTGCGCCCGGTCAATCCCGGACCAAACATATAGGGGTCCGCAGGGCGAATTATATGCGGTATGGCTGCAAGCCGGCTATTCGGCCTTCATGATGCTGACAACGACCGGGTTGTCGGTCGGTCCCCTGATTTCGTACACCGCCATCGGAAATTCCGCCGCGAGGGCGATTTTGGACTGGCAGGTCGATGACATGGTCACCGTGAACGTGCTTACCGCGAATTCGCCGATCGCGACCGGCATGTCGAAGCTGTACGAATCAGAGGCTTCCCGTTCGATAAAGTAATCGTATTTTCCGCTCTCGCCGCCGGGCGTGGCGCCGAATTTCCGAATGGTACGGGCATAGCGGTCCGCGTAGACCGGCCGGAAGTCGGGATCATCCCGGCGCCGGACGATCATGCCGTCGACGACATTGGTGACATTCCCGACATAGATCGTTTCGCCTGTCCCGGCCCGCTCATATTTGCGCCACTGGATTGTCGCCCAGACCTGCGCCTGACAGCTTGTACCGATCCTGGGCACGGAGACGGATCCGTGAACGGTCCTGTTCGAACCGTAACCGCCGGCAAGCCCCATGATCTTGATGGCGAAGGAAGCCTTGTTTCCTTGTGTGGAACTGGCGGTAAGATCGAAAACCCAGCCGTTCGGCACCTCTATGTCGAAGACCGGTACGCCGATTTCCTGCGTGATGACGCCGCCGGTGGCGACGAAACCCTGGAACAGGAGGCAGAACTGGGCGATCCGCCCTGAATTGAGAATGATGCCGTCCTCTTCCGAGAAATATTCCCGGACCGTTTCCTCGCCGTTTTGAAGCTGCCGGGCAAGCTGCCGCAGCATGTATGAGACATAATCCGGATTGCTTTCGCACAACCGCCTGAGATGATCGGCGTCCGGCGTGTCGAGCAGGAACGGCGCTATCGCGGGAAGGCCGCTTTGATTGGGGTCGAAGTCTTGCGAATACACGGCTTTCCCGTTCAAGGGGGTCGCCCTTGACGAAAACACGTCAGCAGGTGATTGCAGTTCGTTTTCCATTGCGGAAGCTCCTGACCAAGAGTGTCCTGCGAAATGGGTGGTTAACGACCGTCAGGAATACGAAGTTACACCGGGTGTTAGAAAGTGCAAAGTCCCGTATCGGCCTGTTCCTGACCAAGGAATCCTCGCGCGCCATCGCACCATCGCTGATACGGCCGGAAAATCGGAGCAAGGGGCTCACGAAATCTATATTTGAGGTATTGCTGCCAGTCCAGAGCAGGCGTCAGGGGAACCCGCCCTATTTGACGCAGTCGATGCGATCTCTGCTGTGGCGCTGCCGGTATCAGCCGCCGGACGCCGTATTCGGCGCGTTCATGCCTTCCACCACTATCGACGCGCACTCTTCCGCAACGTCGGAGCGGTATTTTTCGCTCACGTTATCGACCCAGCCGGCCTTGACGACAAAGTCGTCACGCTGCCAGTTGTTTTCCTCCTTCAGGAGCAGAAGTTGTTCCGGCTCCTGCTCCGTCCTGGCGACGCAGAGTGGCGTGAATGCCTTGACGATAGCCGCCTCCGCGCTTGCCGACTCCATCTCTCCGACCGTTCCGCCGGTTACCCAGCCGCCCCAGGCGAATCCGATAACAATCGCGGCGACCGCGCCGCCGACCGCGCCCCATGCCGCAGGTTTCACCGATGCTGGTACGTTCATTGTGAAGCCCTCCACTTTTGGTCCTGACGAAAGCTCAGTGGAAACCATAGTTCGTTCTGAAAAAAAACTCAATGGAGACCATAGTCAATGGACAACGGGGCGCGGTAGCCTCGGAATCTACTTACAGCAATGTGCGTTTTTTCATTCCCGTTATTCATGAGACTGATGATCTGTTTTTCCCTGACGTCGCGGGGATGAATGCATTCGATGTCTTTCATTCCGGGCGCGGCGTCAGATGCCTGGCATCCGGCGCGGCGCGGTGGTCGACCGCCCGCAGGGTGATCGCGTTCACCGTATACGCGCCCATCAGCGCCGTCAGTTCCATCAGGCCCTTCTCGCCGTAGCGCGCCCGCACAGCCTCGAAGGTTTCGTCGGTGACGTTCCGGTCCTCCAGCAACTCGCGGCCGTAGCGGATAATCAGCGCCTCGTCGGGTTTCAGCCCGTCCAGCGGCGCGAAGGTATCGATGGTGTGGAAGGCCTCCTCGCGCCCGCCGGCGGCGAGGCCCAGCTTCACATGGGCGGCCCAGATATAGTCCACATCCGCCGCCCGGACCGCGGTACAGACCGCCAGTTCGGTTTCCTCCTGGGTCAGTGAGGTGTGGTAGCGCAGGTGTTCGACGAGATCCGACAGCAGGGCTCCGGTTTTCCCGGCATAGGTCAGGTAGCTGCTCGGCGGCGGCACGGTCGTGCGCGTTGCGTGAATATGACGCATCGCCGCGCGGGTTTCGTCAGAAAACCCCTTGGAATCTGTCGGTATCGGTAAACGCGGCATGGTATGATGCTCCCTGTGAGTCCGGTTCGCCATGCCAGTATACGACAGAGGGCGCGGTGAATGGTGCTCTAATCCGCCTTTTCGACGTGATCGAGCACGGGCCGCAATGACTGCAGCGCGGCGTTCAGTTCCGCTTCCCCATAGGGAATCGGCGGACGGGCGCCCCAGACGGGGCCGGGCCAGGCGTCGTCGGTGCGGAAGCGGGCGACGATGTGGACATGCAGTTGCGGCACCATGTTGCCGAGGGCGGCGACGTTGATCTTGTCCGGCGCATAAAGCGCGACCAGGGCGCGCGACGCGCGGTCGATCTCCGTCATCAGCAGCAATTGATCGTTGGCGTCGAGGCCATGTATTTCGGTCATGCCCGCCCGCGCCGGCACGAGGATCAGCCAAGGATAGCGGCTGTCATTCATCAGCCGCACCCGGCACAGCGGCCAGCGCGCGGCTTCGACCGTGTCGGCGGCCAGCGTTTCATGCAGCGCGAAGTCAGTCATCCCGGGTTACCCTGCTGCGCTACGCGAAGCTGTATTCGTCCTGCCTAGAACGCTTTCCCGGAGCCTTCGCGGAACCGGTTCGACGGCACGAAGCCCGTTATTTCCGGTTTGCGCGGTTCGGGCACCCAGAGCACCCGATCCGGATGCATGCCGGCGCCGTATACGGCGGAAACGGCGGATCGCCGCATGCGGTTCAGCAGGCGCGTATCCGCGACGCCGACCTTCGGGTGGGTGCCGCCGTTGTCGGCGACGATCTTCTCCCAGGCCGCCTTGCGCGCCTTCAGCACCGCCGGGTCGGACAGGGCCGTGCAGTTCAGCTCGTTGGTATTCAGATCGGCGGTGATCTCGTCCCCGTCCTCGACAAAGGCGATGGGTCCGCCCAGGGCGGCTTCTGGCCCCACATGGCCGATCACCAGCCCGACCGAGCCGCCGGAGAAGCGGGAATCGGTCATCAACCCGACGATGATGCCCTTTTCCCGGCAGAGAGTCGTGATGCGCGAGGTGGAGTCGAGCATTTCCGGCATGCCGGGGGCGCCGCTCGGCCCCTCATAACGCATGATGACCATGTCGTGGTTCTCGAATACCTCGGGGGTGTTCTCCAGCGTATCCAGCAGGTCCAGTTCGCTGTCGAAGCAACGGGCCCTGCCGACGAAGACATTGCCTTCCAGCCCGCCCTCGACGCCGGCCAGCTTCAGCACCGCGCTGAAATCCGGCGACAGGTTGCCGCCCAGCAGCCGCAGTCCGCCCGTCGGCTTGTACGGTTTTTCAACGGAGTAGATGACCGTGCCATCGGGCGCCGGCGGGTTCAGCCGCGCCACCTGTTCGGCCAGGCTTTCCCCGGTGCAGGTCATGCAGTTGCCGTTGAGCAGCCCGGCATCCAGCAATTCCCTGACGATCACCTGCACGCCGCCCTTTTCGTCGATATCGACCATCGAGTAATTGCCGAAGGGCCGCGCGTCGACCAGCACCGGCACCACGTTCTGCGACAGATGGTTGAACTCCTCCGCAGACATGATGTCCTTGTAGAAATCGCCGAACCCGGCGGCGCGCGCGATTTCCGGCGCGTGCAGCACGACATTGGTCGAACCGCCGATCGCCAGCGCGACGATCATGGCGTTGCGGATGGAATCGCGGTTGACGATCTTTCTCGGCGACAGGTCCGCTTCGATCATCGCGTTCAGATAGGTCACCAGCTCGCCCGGAAACACTTCCAGCCGGCGCGGATCGTCCGACGGGGGCGACACCATTTCAAGCGGTTGCAGCCCGACGACGCCGATGAAGGTCTGCATCGTGTTGTAGGTGAACATGCCGCTGCAACTGCCATAGCCGGGGCAGGCTTCGCAGGCGATGCGCTTTTTCAATTCCTCGTCATGGCTGCCCGCGACCTGGAAGCCGGACACGATATCCAGCGGTTCGTTGGTTACCGAATCCCGGCCAGGGTGGATGGGGCCGTCCGACATGATGATCGCCGGCCGGTCATGTTCCAGCAGCGCCGCCAGGGTGCCAACGGGGGGCTTGTCGCAGGCGACCACGGCGATGGTGCCTTCCAGGCCGCTGGCGCTCAGATGTTCGCACAGCGTGTCGTTGGTGACCTCGCGCCCGATCAGCGAATAGCGCATCTCCCTGGTGCCGTTGCGCATGCCGTCCGATGTGGCGACCGTGTATTCCGGCTGCACCAGCCGCAGGCGCATCTGGCCGCTGCCGCTGCCGATCCTGTCCCGCAGGCAGTCATGAATGGTCTCGACCTTGCGCTGGACGCCCAGATAGCACTGGGAATCGCCCTTGGTGCCGACCACGCCGACGGAGGGTTCGTGAATGAGTTCGATGTCGGTGCCAAGTTCCCTTGCGATGCCGACCGTCTGCGCATTGCGGCCGGGGTTGTTGTCGAAAAGAACCGTTCTTGAATTACGCACGACTGAATCTCCACGAATATTGTGCCTTAGCCATTGTTGCCGTCTCCGGCGGCGTCATGCCGGCCGGACCCTCGTTTCAGCAGGGATGATCGTATAGCAGGTTGTCCGGGGAATGAATAATGGAGTCCCGAACGCAGCTTGTGCGGTTTGTTGCCGCTGGCCCGTTGCTGTCAGCGCCCCCCGGTTCCCCAGGCGACGGCGTTTCGCAGCAATTTGTTGAAAGCGTCATTTTCCCAGACAGCATGGAACACGGCAGGCATGGCGCCGTCCGGATTGATGCTTGCATCCACCTTCGACGTGCTGCCGTTACGGTCCCTGTGGCAATGGCCCAGCCCGACATAGACTACTTCGCCGCGCCCGACATCGCGGGCATACCCCAGCACGCGCGTCTTGCCGTCGGGCTGTAGCGCCGTATCCTCGTCGAAGATGAAGCCGAAGCCGGGCGGCGAGGGGTCCTTTGCCAGTTCCGTTGTCAGCAGGATGCGGCTGGCCGTCGGATCGGTCAGTTCGATCAGATAGAGCTCATCCTGCACGGTGAAGCGTGCCGGCAGGCCCCGGGTCACGGGATGGTCGCCGGTGACGGCGACATCGAAGGCGCAGATCGGCGGATGATTGAGGAAAAAGCAGCCAAGGGTTTCGTGATGTTTGTCCTTGACCATCTGTTTGACAATGCGGCCGTCACGCTCGGTCTTGACCGCCTTGCCCCCGGAGGTGCCATGCAGGGCGAGCCATTTCCCGCCCTGCTCCAGCCAGTTCTGCAACGCGTCGATTCCGCTACCGACGGGGTAGGGGCCCGCGACATAGGTGACCAGCAGGTCGGTTCCCGGCAGCCAGCGTTCGATATCCTGGAAGTCGTTCGCGGTGGTGACCGTCAGGTTGCCGCCGTTCTTCAACTGCTGCAGAAGCTGAAGGCGGGCGTAATCCATGTCGTGTCCGCCGGGTGAGCCGGGCGGAAATCCCCCGGTGATAAGATGGGCGCGCTGTTTCGTTGTCACGTCTGTTCCTTCGGTTCGCGGGATTACGCCGAATACGGCATTGCCCAGGCGCGGTCGTCATAGCCGGGCGCGAAGGCGTTGTTGGTCTGGGCCGGATTGCGGTTGATCATCGGCCGGCCATAGAGCGGATGGGTCATCGACCGGATTTCGTGCTCGAGTTGATACAGCAGCTTGCCGCTTTTCGGGTCGACGATATCGGTGAAGCGGTACTGGTGCTGGTTGCTTTCCTGGGTAATCAGCCCGCGTTCGGACAGGCTCGCGTGCGGCGCCGAGAAGTTATTGACGTAGAGCTGCAGGTGATGCCCGTCATATTGCGGCAGCTTCCCCTTGGTTTCGCGGAAAACAAGGTATTGGTGGTAACCGACTTCGACTTGCGCGGCCGGCGCCTTCTCGGACTTCCCGACATTGGCGGTGGCGCCGAGGATGTCCCGGTAGAACTGCGCGATGCCCTTTGCGGCGCCGGCCGGAACATCGAACTGGACATAGGGCATGCCCAGCCGGATCGGGCCGAATTTCTTTTCCGGCTGATGGCAGCGGATGCTGTTGCCCCAGGGGCAGGTGACGTCGATATGGCTCTTGGCCGGCTTGAAGGCGAATTTCGTGCCCTTTAGCTCCGGGCGCACCGCCTTCAGGCTGGCGGCGAGGTCTTTCAGGTCGGGCACGACCAGCCCGACCCGCCCGCGCAGCACCTGCGGCTTGCCGATCGGCAGGTGGTACTGGTTGCGGCCGATATTGACCCACATGTTCACCACCCCGGTGACAAGATAGGGATCGCGCGTGAAGCCCATCCCGGTGATGTAGAAAAGCGTCGCCAGCCGCTGGTCCGGCACCGTCAGATTGACATGCTCCAGGCCGACAATATTGGCCAGATCCTCGTCGGCGCGGTTGAATTTCGTTTTCATGGTAGCCTCCCTGACAGCGTAACCGGCGTTTGCGGCAACGCTGCATATTGCGACATGTGCGGCCGGGCCCGCAAGCGGCCGCAATTGCCCTATGACGCCAGCAACAGCGCCACGCCGGCCACGGTTACCGCCACACCGGCGGCAAGGCGTAGCGAGAGGTTCCGGTCGCCCAGCAGGATCCGGTTCAGCAGCAGGGTGAAGATCGGATAGCAGGCGACCAGCGGGGCGACGAGGGTGACCGGGCCGCGGGCGAGGGCGGCGTACAGCGTCAGAACCGCCAGCCCGTTGACGATGCCGACGGCGACGAACCATAAACGCCCCGTCGCGGCGGGGACGAACGCGCCGCCGGTACTGTTGCTGGCAAGCCCCAGCGTCATCATGACGACCGCCGATACCAGGTAGCCCACCGTGACGGCGGCGAACGGGTCGGGCCAGTCTTCCAGCCCCAGCTTGACGACCGGCTGCACCAGCCCGCGTATCAGCGCCGCCGCCAGCGGCAGCAGCACGGCCCAGGCCGGAATACCGGCCGGCCGGCGCTGCCGTCGGGCGAACAGCAGAACGACGCCGAGGCAGATGACGGCGATGCCCGCAAGCTGCCCGGATTCCGGAACCTCGCCCAGCAGCAGGGCGGCGAGGCCGACGGCGAAGAGCGGCGTCATATTGCCCAGCGTCCCGGTCAGGTTCGGCCCGATCAACCGGTTGGCGGCGAAGGTCAGCAGTGTCACCGCGACGGGGAAGAACAGGCCGGCGGCGGCGAACAGGGTGAGGCTGCCCGCGTGCCACTGGCTGAAACTGACGGTCAGCGGTGACAATGCGAGAAATATCGCGGCGGTCACCGGCACGCTGATCCGGGCGCCGTCCATCGGCGCGACCGTGCGCAACCCGTACTGGGTCAGGACCAGCGCGAGCGCAAAGCAGAAGGCGGCGCCGAAGGAAAGCGTGAGGAGCAGGGGATCCATGCGGGCAGGGTACGATGCGATTGCCCGCAACGGAACGGGGCTACAGGCGCCGGCGAAAATGCGGTGACTCGACACTGTAATTGACGCGCCGGTACGCCGGTTGCAGAATTAGAATTGCTGTGCTGCAGCAAGCCGCGACGGGTCCTTCATGAAGATACGGGTAGCAGAACCGCGAGACGCCGAAGCAATCGCGGCTATTTACGCGCCGATTGTGCGCGATACGGCGATTTCTTTCGAGACCGAACCGCCGGGCGCCGCAGAAATGGCGGCGCGGATCGAGGCAACGCTGGCGACCCATCCCTGGCTGGTGGCCGAGGATGCGGGCCGGGTTCTGGGCTATGCCTATGGCAGCCAGCACCGTGTCCGGGCGGCCTATCGCTGGTCCTGCGACGTGACGGTCTATGTCGATGCTTCCGCGCGGCGGCGGGGGCTGGGGCGGCGGCTGTATGGCCGGCTGTTTACCATCCTGGCCGCACAGGGGCTGCAGACCGCCTATGCGGGCATAACCCTGCCAAATGCGGGCAGTGTCGGGCTTCATGAAAGTTGCGGGTTCACGCGCGTCGGCGTGTTCAAGGGCGTTGGCTACAAGTCGGGGGCCTGGCGGGATGTGGGCTGGTGGGGGCTCAAACTACAGGCGCCGGGCGCCGATCCCGTGGAGCCGATTCCGTTTGCAGCCATGCGCCACGGTCACGCTGCGCCGGCCTGATCCGTCTCGGCGTCGTTGCGCCCATTCTGCAAAACAGATTCCGGCGGCGTATTGCGGCGTTGAGCCGCCGAAAAAAAAGATTCTATCTGCAACTGCGTTGCAACTGCGGTTAATCGGTGATATCAGAATGCGAGTAGCTATGCGAATGATTTGCATAACTATTCGCATTTTGTCCGATCCACATGCAACCGAGTGGGAAGAATGATCAATAAATTGAGTTACATATCGACAGGTCTTTGTGGTTTTGCGTGGCTGCTTGCCTTTTCAGCGCCGGCGCATGCCGATGAAGACGTGTATGCCGGGTTCCCCGTAACGTTAAAGGGATATTCCGGTTCGGCAAAAGATTCCGTTTCCTACAAGGGACAGATCGCCCGCCATGTTCTGCACGACTCGCTCAAGAAGCTGGCCGGCAGCGGCAATGGCAGCGCCGACCCGGCGCTCAAGGCGAAGATGCTGGCCTATTTCGAGGGTACGGAACCGGGTCGCGCCATCCTGGCGCCGGTCTCGAACGGACCATTCGTCATCGAGCAGGCCATGGTCGATGACATCAGCAAGGGCCGCGAACTGGCGAGCAAGACCTATAAGGGCGCGATCGCCGGGTGGCCGAACAACATGACCGGTCCGGAAGTCGTCGCCTTCTGGATCGACAAGGCCGCGGCGGCCGACAAGGGCTTCGACATGGCCAACGGTTACAGCTACGCCCAGCTGATTTCCAAGTTCGTTATGGGTGCGGTGTTCTACAATCAGGTGGTTGACGGCTATCTGGATGAAAACCTGTCGGCGGACAAGAAGCCGAACAACGAACCCTATGGCAAGGGCGCGGCCTATACCGGCAAGGAGCATTCCTGGGACGAGGCTTTCGGCTATTTCGGCACGCCGGCGCATACGCTCAAGCTGACTGCCGGCGATATCTACGATATCAACAAGCTGGGCGGCAAAAACCCGGAAGCGACCCTCGCCAAGGCCGATTACAACAAGGACGGCAAGGTAGACCTGTACCGGGAAATGGCGTTCGGGCCGGCGTATTACGCCGCCGGGTTCGATGCCTCGGTCTATGACACGGGTAACGGCACCACGTATCTGCACACGATTACGCGGGCCTTCCTGGACGGCCGCAAGCTGCTGGTCGCGGCAAATGGCGAGAAGCTGACGGATGCGCAGCGCAGCAAGTTGCGCGAATACGCAGCGACGATCGAAAGCAACTGGGAAAAGGTTCTGGCGGAAGCCGCGTTCAAGTATGCGGGTTCGGTCTACAAGGACGTCGACAAGCTGCAGACGATCCTCGAAGCAAAAGGCGACACCGCCACGGTGCTGAGGGACTACGTCAATCACTGGGGCGAACTGAAGGGATTCTCGCTCAGTCTTCAGGCCGGCCGCAAGAATCTCGGCGAGACGTCGGTCGTGTTGAATCGGCTGATCGGGTTCGGTCCGGTCATGCCGAATCTGAGCCAGGTCATCGACGTCGACAGCAACGGTAATTACGTCAAGGGCGAGGCGGTATCGCTGGACGAATACAAACTGCACATGCTCAAGGTTCAGAAGCTGATGGTGGATGAATTCGGCGTGCGTGCGCGCAACAACGATGTAATGGCGGGCATGGCCGGCCTGGCGAAGAAGCTGGGATCGGGCAAAAGCGCCGAAAACGACTGACTGTTTTCCGGTACGGCCGGTTCCCCGCCGGGAGCCGGCCGCATCGAGCAGGGGAGAACATGGAAACGGCGGTCCTTGATTATCTGGCGGAACTCGGCGATGCGTTCGTCAATCCGCAGAAACGGGTATTTATCGGATATCTGCTGGCCGCACTGGCAATCGCCTGTGCGGTCATCGCGTTTTCGGCCGGGACCGGCCTGCGCGCGGGGCTGGGCGAAGGCTGGCGCCGGGTCTTCGACCGGAAAATCTGGTGGTCGGCGTCAGCCAGGGGCGACTATCGGCTGTTCCTGGCGAACCAGGCGGTGATGATGGCCCTGGTGCCGTTCCTCGTCACGCAGGTCGCCCTGGCGGCGGTGCTGTTCGAAACCCTGCATGGCATGGCAGGCGGCCGCCCGATGCTATGGGCGGCGTTGCCGGGATGGGGCGTGGCGCTGCTATTCACGGTCGCGCATTTTATCCTCGACGACGCCACGAAATACCTGGTGCACCGCGCGCTGCACCGCTGGCCCGTGTTATGGGCCTTTCACAAGGTGCATCATTCGGCCGAAACGATGACGCCGCTGACGGTATACCGGACCCACCCGGTGGAGGGGCTGCTGTTTACGTTGCGCGGGATTTTTGTGCAGGCGGTCGTCATCGCGGTGTTCGTATACTACTTCGGGGACCGGGTCGATCTGGTCACGGTGCTGGGCGCGAACCTGTTCGTGTTCGTATTCAACGTGACGGGGGCGAACCTCCGCCATTCGCATATATCGATCGGCTATGGCCGGGTGCTGGAGCGCCTGCTGATTTCACCGGCGCAGCACCAGCTGCACCATTCATCCGATCCGCGCCACCATGACCGCAATTTCGGCATGGCGCTGGCGGTCTGGGACTGGGTCGGCGGCAGCCTGCATCTATCGGAAAAAAACACCGTCCTGCGCTTCGGCCTGGGGACGGAATTGAGTGAAACCGCGCATGGCATTAAAAGCCTGTACGGGCAACCCCTGCAGGAGGCTGCGCGGGTCATCCACGACACCTGTCACACGGGAACAAGAAAAATGATGAACGCCTTAGTTTTGGCAACGGGCCGTGTCGGCCCGGCAATTCGTTCCAGGGCGCGTCTCTTCGCGCTCCTCCTTGCCTTGTCTGCTGTATTCTATCCCGCCGGAACACGCGCGGCGGAAGAACTGAACATCTATTCGCACCGGCAGCCTTTCCTGATCAACCCGTTTATCGATGCCTACACCGCAAAAACCGGGGTAAAGGTGAATATCGTCTATGCCTCGCGTGGGCTCGCGCAGCGTCTGCAGGCCGAACGGGAAAACAGTCCGGCCGATGTGGTGCTGACCGTCGATATCGGGCGGCTGATGGTCTATGCGGACAAGGACCTGCTGGCGCCGGTGGAATCGGCGCTGCTGGAAAAGAATATTCCGGAGCATCTGCGCGATCCGAAGGGGCGCTGGTTTGCATTGTCGAAACGGGCGCGTGTCGTGGCCGTGGCGAAGGGCCGGGTTGATCCGTCCGAAATCGCGCGGATCGAGGATCTCGCCGATCCGAAATGGAAGGACCGCATCTGTTCGCGTCCGGGCAGCCATGTCTATAATCGCGCGCTGATGGCGTCGCTGATCGCAGCGCATGGCGAGGCAAAGGCTGAGGAATGGGCGCGCGGTTTCGTCGCCAATCTGGCCCGCCGGCCGCAGGGTGATGACCGGGCCCAGGTCAAGGCGGTATTCGAGGGCGTGTGCGATATCGCCATCATTAACAACTACTATTTCGGCAAACTGATGGTTGACGAGGACCCGGAAAAACGCGCATGGGCGGACGCGGTGAACATCGTTTTCACCAATCAGGATGACCGTGGCAACCACATCAATATATCGGGCGGCGGCGTCGCCAAATATTCACAGCGAAAACAGCTTGCTGTCGGTTTCCTTGAGTTCCTCAGCGGCATGGAAGCCCAGCGGCTGTATGGCGAGATCAATTTCGAATACCCGGTCAATCCGGAAGTGCCTGCCGCGCCGGAACTGAAGGCTTTGGGGGATTTCAGTGAAGACCAGTTGCCGATTGGCAGGATCGCGCAACTGGCGCCGGCGGCGCAGAAAATTATCGACAGGGTTGGATGGTAACCACCGACGCCCCGACGCAGCGGGCGAGGGGGCGGTCCTTTGGCATGCCCAACCGCTGGTCGGTTCTGACGCTGCTTTGCGCGGCGTTCCTGCTGGGCCCGATCCTGGCGGTCTTCTATGCCGCCACGGGCGACAGCGAAGGATTGTGGCGGCATCTGTCCGAAACCGTCCTTCCAGGCTATATCGCGAATACGCTGGTCCTGATGGCTGGCGTCGGGGCGCTCAGTCTCCTGTTCGGGGTCAGCTCCGCCTGGGTCGTCACGCGCTACGAATTTTTCGGGCGGCAGTCGCTGGAATGGCTGCTGCTGCTGCCCGCGGCCGTCCCCGCCTATATCATCGCCTATACCTATACGGACTTCCTGGAATATGCCGGGCCGGTGCAGGGCATGCTGCGCGCGCTGTTCGGCTGGCACTCCGCGCGGGATTACTGGTTTCCCGAGATACGGTCGATGGGCGGGGCGATCCTGGTCATGGGGTCGGTGCTGTATCCCTATGTCTACATGATGGCGCGTACGGCGTTCAAGCTGACGCCCTATTCGCTGTTCGAGATCGCCCAGATCCACGATCAGGGTCTGTTCCGCCAGGTCGGGCTGCCGATGGCGCGGCCGGCTATTGTCGCCGGGCTGGCCCTGGTGCTGATGGAAACCATCTCCGATTTCGGCACGGTCGATTATTTCGCGGTGCAGACGCTGACGCTGGGCATCTTCAACGTCTGGCTGGGCATGAACAACCTGCCGGCGGCGGCGCAGATCGCCGCCATGTCATTCGTGTTCGTGATCGCCCTGCTGGCGCTGGAGTATTTCGCACGTTCGCGCCGCCGCTACACGGATACCAGCCGCCGCGCGGTCGGGTTCGCGCCTGAACGGGCGCCGCCGCCGCGCGCCGCCGCGTGTTTGTTCATCTGTCTGACACCGGTGGTGATCGGCTTCCTGGTGCCAGTATCGGTGCTCATTCATTTCGTATTGCGGGGTTATACGGACACGGATCTGGCGGCGGTCACCACCGTTGCCTTCAATTCCATCGGAATCTCGTTGATGGTGGCGGTTATCGTCATGGCGCTGGCCGGTTTCATGGTTTTCGTTTCGACCTTTCGCGCCAGCCCGTTTCTGAAAGTCATGACGGCGGTCAGTTCGACCGGTTACGCCTTTCCGGGCACCATTCTGGCCATCGGCGTCGTGGCGTTTTCCGGCGCGCTGGACAGCGGGCTCGACACGCTGCGCGACTGGGTGTTAGGGGATGCGACCGGCGGCTTCCTGACCGGGACAATCGGTCTCGTCCTGCTGGCCTGTACCGTCCGCTTCCTGGCGGTCGGCTATGGCGCGGTAACCTCGGGTGTCGGCAGGCTGCCCCCCAACATGCTGAACGCCAGCCGTGTCCTGGGCCGGAATTTTCCGCAAAGCCTGCGGGAGGTCGTGCTGCCGCTGGTGCGCAGTTCCTTCCTGGCCGGTGGATTGCTGGTCTTTGTCGACGTGATGAAGGAACTGCCGATGACCCTGCTGTTGCGGCCCTTCAATTTCGAGACCCTGGCGACCTATGTGTATCAGTTCGCCAAGGATGAACTGCTGGAACAGGCCGCCCTGCCGGCGCTGTTCGTCGTGCTGTCCGGTGTCGGTCCCGTGATCCTGATGAATGCGGCCCTGCGCCGGGTGGGGCAGAAAAGATAACGGCGCGCCGCATCCGCGGCTGCAATCAGGCGGCCCGCAGCAATTGTATCTTCATGTGCAGGATTTCATGCTGGCCCAGGCCGGTGATTCGGGCGATTTCCCGATAGGACAGCTGCGTTTCGCGGACCAGCGCCCAGGCGTGTTTCTCCGGCGCCATGCACACGGTGCTGCGCCGTGTCTGGCGGGGCGATCGCGCCTGCGCCCGTGCCGCGGCGCGTTTTTCCGCGCCGTCCAGGCCGCGCGCCTCGGCTTCCTGCCGGGCCACCTCGCGCCGTTGCTTGTCCAGGTAGATCTGGTAATCGGTCATATGGACGAAGGCGGCAAATTCCCGCGCCCGCTCCTGGACTTCGCGTTCCCAATTCGACGCGCCGGGCCGTGGCTGCGCCTGGCGCATCGCCGCTTCCTCGAGCGTCATCCCCCGGCGACTGGCCAGCCGTTCCGCCGCGGCAAGCGCATTGCGGCGCTCGCCTTCGAACGGGCTTTCCCTGGCCAGTTTGAGCAGGTTGTGGAATCGTTCCTGCTCGTCGGATGTCAACGGTTCGCGAATGGGAATTTCCCCCGCACAATCGTACTTGATGAGTAATCGACTATAGCAACGCTTTTTGCCGGATTCTACCGCGAGCTTGTTACCGGATGTGGGGCTCCGGCATGTTGGGCGGCCGCGTAAACAGGATCAGCAGGGCGGCGAGCAGCGCGCAGCCGGCGAACAGTATCAGCGAATAGGTATAGACGCCCTTCCAGTCATACAGCGCCCCGGCGATCAGCGGGCCCGCCGCCTGGAAAATCACCTGGACCGGCAGGGCGATGCCGCGGATGGCGCCGTAATTGTTGCGACCGAAATAGTCCGCGAGGATGACCGGCGTCAGCGTCAAGATGCCGCCGATCCCCGCGCCGAACAGCAGCATCGAGGCATAGGCGTGCCATGCCTGGGTAACCCCGATCAGGATCACGGCGCTGGCGCTCATGAAGGCGGCGGCGACACACAGGCCGATGCGGCTGCTGACCCGCCGGTCGAAATAGCCGAACCCCAGGCTGGCGACGGCGGAAATGATCGCAAACAGGCTGACGGCGCTGACCGCCACAAGCGGCGACAATCCGCGCTGGATCAGATGCGGCACCTGATGCAGGCTGATGCCGGCCTGAACCGGAAATATCATGGCCGTATATCCCATGATCAGCCATAGGGCCGGTGTGCGCAGCGCCTGTTTGCGCGTGAATTCCGGCGCGGCGGGCGGTGGTGCGGCGGCGGCTTCGCCGGCACTCACCGCCGGCAGCGCCGTCGAACGATCCGGCAGCATGCCGATATCTTCGGGCTGGCGGACCATCAGGACAAGGTTGGGCAGCACGCCGACGGTCAGAACCACGGCCGCGATGGCGATCCAGCCGGCGCGCCAGTCGCTGCCCTGCATTGCCGCGTGCGCGATGATCGGCATGGTGGCCAGGCTGGCGCTGGAAACGACATTGACGTAGGACATGGCCCGCGCCCGGGAGTGCACGAACCATTTCGCGACGACACTTGTCGTGCCGATATCGAACGGCCCGGCGAACGTCATCCGGGCGATGCAGAAGGCCGCGTAAAACCAGATCAGCGTTTCCGTCAGGGACAGGAACAGCGTTGCCGCACCCAGCAGCAGGGCAGACGCAACGAGGATGAATCCCGAGCCGCGCCGGTCGGCCAGGGTGCCGACCATCGGCGCCGAGAGCGCCGCGAGGATTCCGCCAAGCGAGACGGCGCCGGAAATTTCCGTCCGGGACCAGCCAAGTTCCTCGGTCATCGGAGACACGAATACCGACAATGTGCCAACCGCGCCGCCCTGCTTCACATAGGCGCCGCACATGGCGCAGCCGACGATCACCCAGCCGTAATAGAATGGCAGGCGGCCGGCGAGGAAATGCGCTATTCGAATGTTCGGGGTCAATGCCGCCTACCGTTAGGCTGCGCCGGACGCCCCGTGCAGCCGCCATATTTGTCACCGGCAAGGTTAAAGCGGCGCATCGGATTAGGAAAGCGTGCAGACGTTTGCGGGTACGGCCATCGTGACAGCAAGCGGCCTTTATATTTTTTTACCGGGAAGCGCGGCGCAGGCGTATCTGACTCGCCATCCGCAAGCCACCCGCATCCCTTAAATCACTTATTTGCGTCATTACCTGGGTCGCCGAACAGGAGCTACCCGGCCAGCGCCCGTTCGAGGAATCCTAGCCGGTCTTGTCCCCAATACAGTTCGCCATTGTAAATATAGGTTGGCGCGCCAAACACATGGCGGTCGATGGCTTCCTGCGTATAGGCGTCGTAGGTTTCCGAAATTTCCGGCGTCTTGCTGGCGGCCAGCAGCGCCGCGCCGTCCATGCCCTGTTCATTGGCGATGGCGACGAGGGTATCGTCATCGGCGATGTTGCGTTCCTCCGCCCAGATGGCGCGAAGGATAGCGTTGGACAGGGCGCCTGTGTCCAGGCCCTGAAGGTCCGCGGCGATAACCATCTGGCTTCCCGCCTGATCGGCGGCCGGAAAGAATTTTGGCTCCAGGGTCAGCGGCGCGCCCAGATAATCGCGCCACCGCGCCAGTTCCGCCATCCGGTAGCGCTGGCGTTGCGGCGCGCGCTTGCCAAGGGGAAGGCCGCCGGAAACCGAAAATATCCTGTGAAAGGACGCCGGACGGTAGTTTATCGACGCCCCCGCCTGTTTCGCAATTTCATGGAAGCGTACACTGCCGAGATAGGTCCATGGCGAGCCATGCGATATAAAATAATCGATATTCTTTTTCATGTGCGGTCCCCCCGGGCCACCGAGCCGCGCAACCGGTTGCTGCGCGGCATGGCGGGCTCGGATCAGTTTATGACGTTGATCGCGTTTCCGTCGGTAAAGGCGACGATATCCTTGACCACGCTGGTGTACATTGCCGACAGGCTCTCCTGCGTGACATAGCCTGTATGCGGCGACAGCAGCGTGTTGTCCAGGCTGCGAAGCGGGTGGTCGGCCGGCAGCGGCTCCACGTCGTAGACGTCCAGTCCCGCGCCGGCGATCGTGCGGTTGCGCAGCGCGTCGATCAGCGCGGCCTCGTTAACGATGGGGCCGCGCGATGTGTTTACCAGAAAGGCCGTCGGCTTCATCATGGCCAGTTCCGGCGCGCCGATCAGGTCGCGCGACCGGTCGCTGAGCACCAGCTTGATGCAGACGACGTCGCCCTGCGACAGCGCTTCCTCCTTGGTTACCTTGCGGACCCCCAGTTCGGCGCAGCGTTCCTGGGTCAGGTTCTGGCTCCAGGCGATAACGTCCATGCCGAAGGCCTGACCGTATTTGGCAACTCTTGCGCCCAGGTTGCCAAGCCCCAGACAGGACAGCGTCTTGCCGGCCATGGTCAGGCCCAGATTGGGCTGCCACTGGCCATCGCGCATCGACCTGTCGTCCCGCGCGATATTCTTCATCAGCCCCATGACAAGCGCCCAGGCCAGTTCCGCCGCGGGTGCGCCCGCACCGGCCGCGGCGCAGAGGTCGATGCCGCGCGCCCGCGCCGCCTTGCCGTCGATGGAGGCATTGCGCATGCCCGTTGTGATGATCATCTTCAGGTCGTCCAGCCGGTTGACGATGCCGGCGGTGATTGGTGTGCGTTCGCGCATGCAGACGATCACGTCGAATCCGGTCAGCCGTTTGACGACTGCGTCCTCGCCCGTAATGGTGTCGTTGAAGACGGTGAGGTCCGCCTTACCCTTCAGCGGGCTCCAGTCCGCAATCGTCAGTGCAACATTCTGGTAGTCGTCAAGTATCGCTACGCGCATGGCGCTTTCCCCCTCGTGATCGAATATTCCGGTGATATGCGAGAATATATGAAGACCGGGCCTTCGGCCCAAATTTCAGACCCGCAGATCCAGGAACGAGCCGGCTGACGGCCGCCGTTCACCAGACTGCGCGGTAGCGTTGTCCTGCTGCTGTTCCACCCGCGCCGTTTCCTGCCGCTCCGCGCCAACCGCCGTTTCCGTTTCACGTTGCCGGTCAGCATCGGCTTCCTGCTGGCGGCGTGTCGCGTCGGTCGCCGACACCCGGGATTCCTGCGCCTGCAGCAGCACCGGTTGGCGTTCTTCCTGTGGAACGCGGTTGGCCGCGATAGCCTGTAAATCGATTTCCTCGGCCGCGGCCACCTGCTCGCCGCGAATGAGTTGTAACGGCTGGCCATTGGCATCCGGGCCGAATTTCGCGGTGAAGGCAATGCGGGTCAGTTCCGGCAACGGCCTTGACGTGTCCGCCGTGTCCCGCTGGCGTCTGTCGGCCGTAGCAGCTTCATTTTCCGTTGCGGGCGTTATGCGGGTTGAATCGGGCTCCCGTTCCGAGGGACGACGCTGGTCCGCGGAACTGAAACTCACCTGAAGCGGATCGAATCCGACTGACTGAACCATGGAGATTATTTAGTCCGAAATCGTTAAAATTGCAAGTTGCGGCGTTAACGTTCGGCGGTATTACACGCAATATTTACCATTATCCGTCAGCTTTTTCCACGAGGCCGCCAGGTAATTGAAATAATCTTGCAAATCGCGGTTTTTTCACGGAAATGGGATGGCGTCGCATCGTTTGGCGGAAAACTCTGGCAATTGCCGGAAAATAGTATTAGCGACGGCACAAATTCGGGCACCTTCGAAATTCAGGTTAAAGCGCCGGCGTCGGCGCGAGGGAGCATTCATGGGTATCGTATTCGCCATTGTCGCCATGACGGTCATTGTCGCCGTTTCCAATGTCGCGGTGCAGTTTCCGCTGTCCGACTGGTGGACCTGGGGCACGCTGACCTATCCGGTTTCCTTCCTGATCACGGACCTGACCAATCGGCGTTTCGGCGCGGCAAGGACGCGCCATGTCGTATATGCCGGGTTCGCCTGCGCGGTCGTTCTGTCGATCTGGCTGGCGACGCCGCGGATCGCCCTGGCCTCGGGCACGGCCTTCCTCGTCGCGCAGCTTTCCGATGTCTACGTCTTCGACAGGTTGCGCAACCGGTCCTGGTGGCAGGCGCCGCTGGGTTCCTCCGCGATTGCCGCGATTTTGGATACGACGCTTTTCTTCTCGCTCGCCTTTGCCCTGACGCCGGTGCCCTGGGTGACGCTCGCCATCGGCGATGTCTTTGCCAAGTTCGCGATGGCCGCGATCATGCTGATCCCGTACGGCGTACTGCGCGCCCGTATCCGGCCCGCGGTCGCAACCGGCGACTGATCGCGTGCGGCTGGACGACTTCGATTTCGAGCTGCCGCGCGAGGCCATTGCCCAGCATCCGGTGATCCCGCGCGACAGCGCCAGGCTGCTGGTCGTCGGCGACGGTCCAGCCGACCGGCATGTGCGCGATTTACCGGACCTGCTGCAACCGGGCGATCTGCTGGTCGTCAACGATACACGGGTCCTGCCGGTCCGGCTGGCGGGAAAGCGCGGCGACGTCGCGGTGTCGGTGACGCTGCATACGGATACGGGCAATGGCTGCTGGCGCGCCTTTGCGAAGCCCGGCCGGCGGCTGCGGGTCGGCGACCGGGTCCATTTCGCCGATGATTTCTTCGCTACCGTGGACGCGAAGGAGCCTTCCGGCGATATCCTGTTGCGGTTCGACCTGCCGCAGGACGCATTCGTTGCGGCGCTGCAGCAGTACGGGGCGATGCCCCTGCCGCCTTATATCCGCAGGGCCGAATTCGACGGCGGCGACCTGACCGACTACCAGACAGTATACGCTGAAAAGGACGGGGCGATCGCGGCGCCGACCGCCGGGCTGCATTTCACGCCGGAATTGCTGCGGCGGCTGGCGGCGCGCGGGATCGGCTGCGCCCGGCTGACCCTGCATGTCGGCGCCGGGACGTTCCTGCCGGTGAAGGCGGACGACCTGAAGGACCACGTCATGCATGCCGAATACGGAATAGTCGATGAGGCTACGGCGGCGGCGATCAACGCGACGCGCAAGGCCGGCGGGCGGATTGTCGCGGTTGGCACCACCAGCGTCCGCCTGCTGGAAAGCGCGGTGGACGATGAGGGCGTGGTGCATCCCTTCGAAGGCGAAACCGCCCTGTTCATCACGCCGGGCTTCCGGTTTCGCGCCGTCGACCGGATGATGACGAATTTCCACCTGCCGAAATCGACCCTGTTCGTGCTGGTCTGCGCCTTCGCCGGCCGGGACCGTATGCGCGCCGCGTACGCCCATGCGGTCGAAAGCGGTTACCGGTTCTATTCCTATGGCGATGCCTGCCTGCTGTCGCCGGAAGGAACCGGTGTATGAGCTTCGCATACGAAAAGCTGGTAACACGGGGCAGGGCGCGGCGGGGACGGCTGCACACGGCGCACGGTACGGCGGAAACGCCCGCCTTCATGCCGGTCGGCACCGCGGCGACGGTCAAGGCGATGACGGCGGACGCGGTGCGATCCACCGGGGCGGAGGTCGTGCTGGCCAACACCTACCACCTGATGCTGCGCCCGGGGGCGGAGCGTATTGCGCGGCTCGGCGGGCTGCACAAGTTCATGGGCTGGCAGGGCCCGATCCTGACCGATTCCGGCGGGTTTCAGGTCATGTCCCTGTCGAAACTGCGCAAGATTACGGAGGACGGAGTCGCCTTCCAGTCGCATGTGGACGGGTCGCCCCATAGCCTGACGCCGGAAAGTGCGGTGCAGATCCAGCACCTGCTGGGCTGCGACATCGCCATGGTGCTGGACGAATGCACGCTGCACCCGGCGACCCATGCGGAAGCGGCGGAGTCCATGGCGCGGTCGATGCGCTGGGCGGCGCGCTGCCGGCAGGCGTTTGTGGAGCGCCCCGGCCATGCGCTGTTCGGAATCGTGCAGGGCAGCGTCTATCCGGACCTGCGGGCGGAATCGGCGGCGGCGCTGATCGAAACCGGGTTCGCCGGCTACGCGGTCGGCGGACTGGCGGTTGGGGAGGGGCAGGCGGCGATGTTCGAGGTGCTGGACGCCACCGTGCCGCACCTGCCCGAAGACCGGCCTCGGTACCTGATGGGGGTCGGCACGCCGGATGATATCGTCGGCGCGGTGCTGCGCGGAATCGACATGTTCGATTGCGTACTGCCGACCCGGTCCGGGCGGACAGGCCGCGCCTTTACCGCGCGCGGCATGCTGAATATCCGCAATGCGCGCCACGCGGACGATCCCCGCCCGCTGGAAGAGGACTGCCCGTGCCCCGCCTGCACCGGACACAGCCGCGCCTATCTGCATCACCTGCACCGGAGCGGGGAAATGCTGGGCGGGATGCTTCTGACGTGGCATAACCTGACCTATTATCAGCGATTGATGGCGGGGCTGCGCCAGGCGCTGGAGGCGGACAGGCTGGATGGATTCGTCGCCGGTTTCCGCGCCGGGCAGGGCCAGGGCGATATTGACCCGCTGTGAACCGCAGGAAGAAGGCAAACCGGTGACCCCATGACGGAAACGCATTCCCTTACCCAACTCGGCGCCCTGTCGGCCGTGCCGGAATCGCCCGACGCGGCGGTCCTGGAACGGGTGCCGAATCCGCAGCCGGGTGTGCGCTACATGGCGCGCTTCACCTGCCCGGAATTCACTTCGCTCTGCCCGGTGACCGGTCAGCCGGATTTCGCTCATCTGGTCATCGATTACCTGCCGGGCGACTGGCTGATCGAAAGCAAGTCGCTGAAGCTTTACCTGGCGTCATTCCGCAACCACGGCGCCTTCCACGAGGATTGCACTGTCGCCGTGGCGCTGCGGCTGGTCGCGGCCATCGAACCGCAATGGCTGCGCATCGGCGGCTACTGGTATCCGCGCGGCGGCATGCCGATCGACGTGTTCTACCAGACCGGTCCGGCGCCGGAGGACCTCTGGATTCCCGACCAGGGCGTGGCACCCTATCGTGGGCGGGGATAGACGGAATACGGGGGCTGCCGCGCGCGAAGAGATTAGCACCTTCGCGCTCGCCGCGGGATTCGATACGGTCGGCTTCGCGCCCGCGACGGGCGCGCCGCAATCCGCCGGCCGCCTGAAGGAATTCCTCGCATCCGGGATGCAGGGCGACATGGACTGGCTGGAAGCGACGGCGGACCGGCGGGGCTGTCCGGATGCGCTGTGGCCGGACGCCCGATCCGTTGTGGTGCTGGGTATGAACTACGGTCCGGAGTGCGATCCGCTGGCGATCCTGGACCGGCGCGACCGGGGCGGCATTTCCGTTTATGCGCAGGGGCGCGACTATCACGACGTTGTCAAGAAACGCCTGAAACGCGTGGCGCGCTGGATGCACGAATATTTCTCCGCAGAGGTGAAGGTTTTTGTCGATACGGCGCCGGTGATGGAAAAGCCGCTGGCAATGCAGGGCGGGATCGGCTGGCAGGGCAAGCATTCCAACCTGGTATCCCGGGAATTCGGGTCCTGGCTGTTCCTGGGTGAAATTTTCACGGCGCTGGAACTGCCTCCCGATCCTCCGGAAACGGATCATTGCGGCGCCTGTTCCCGCTGCCTGGATATCTGTCCGACGCAGGCGTTTATCGCACCCTACCGGCTCGACCCAAGGCGCTGCATCTCCTACCTGACGATTGAGCATAAAGGCCACATTGCGGCGGAATTCCGCGAAGCCATGGGCAACCGGATTTATGGTTGCGACGACTGCCTGGCGGTGTGTCCCTGGAACAAGTTCGCCCGAGCCACTGGGGAGCCTGCGCTGATGCCGCGCGACACGCTTTCCGCGCCGCGCCTGGCGGAACTGGCCCGGCTGGACGACGCGGCGTTTCGAGCCTGTTTCGCCGCCTCGCCGGTAAAACGAACGGGACGCGACCGGTTTGTGCGCAATGTGCTGATCGCCATCGGCAATTCGGGCAACCCGGACAATGCCGTCGTCGTTCGCGAGAGGCTGGGGGATGAATCGCCGCTGGTCCGCGCCATGGCTGTCTGGGCGTTGCGCCGGCTGCTGCCGCCGCCCGAATTTGCCGGTATCCGGCAGGCATGGCGGGATGCCGAAACGGACCCCGATGTGATTGCGGAATGGGATGCGCCAGCCGCCTGAACTGACTTTCTGACGCTCCACCGTCACGCTGCCATGACGTGACGGTGGAGCCGGAGACGTTTCCCTTTTAGACACGCGTCAGTTTGGGAGGGAGAAACGCGCAACAGTAGCGGGAGGGAAGCGGGTCCCGTCTCCGGTTGGTCAGAAGGAGGCTGAAATCCCGATAATGCCGCGGGAATCGCAGATATTGCTGCCGCAGGTGGTCTCGTCGATATCCGTGTCGACATAATTGGCGCTGAGCGACAGGTTGGACATCTTCGAATGCAGCGTGCCAAGGTCGAAGCTGAGGCCGATTGTCCAGGTCGTGTAATCCGGCAGGGCAAAGACGGCGTTGTCGTCGATGTTCTGGCGGCCGATCAATGCGCTGGCGGTAAAGCCGACGGGCAGGGGCACTTCCACATTGGCTTCGTAATAATGCGCATCGCCGCTTTCGTTGAAGAAATCGGGCGAATAGGCATAGGAAAGACCGAAGGAAGCAAAGCCGGCATCATAGCCGATTTTCGGGGAGAATTCCCAGAAATTGTATTCGCGGGCCGACGACGCAGCGGGATAGGCGTAATAGATGAAGCCCAGATCATAGGTGAAACCACCGATGCTGCCGCCGTACCCGCCATAGACATCCACTTCGAGCGACGCCTGATCGCCGTCGCCGAAATCGACGCTCGAGCCCCACATGCCGGCATACAGGCCGACATCGTGCGACCAGTCGATCCCGCCCTGAATGGCCGGCTCGTTCGTGGTCTGCGATATGCCGCGATATGTGTAGTCGGAAAACAGCCCGATATTCGCCGAGAAGGTACCGATATCGGCTTCACCATCTGCTGCAATCGCGCTTCCCGAGAACCCTGCCGCTAGCGCCATGGCGCTCGCCGAAAGCCAGGACTTGAACTTCATTACTCTCTCCTCCAGTGTTTTTTCCTTGCGGATTACGCATTTTGACGTCATCGCACTTTGTGCAACTTCAATGCCAAAGAGTTGGAGGAAGTAAGGATTTTCAAGTCATTGAAATATAATAATGTTCTAATATAGCGCTAATTCAGGAAACGGCGCGGGCTGGCTATTATATGAGCGTGTGCATAAAAAAAGGCCGGCTTTCCAATTCTGAAATCCGCCTTTAACACTTTTTTCGGTGCGTTATAATTTTCGTTACATCTGGCGTGCAGGGCCTGATGGCGGGATTCCGCAATGACGCGATCCGATTGCAGGGTTTCGCCGGGTAACGGCATTTCGTCTACATTTTTGACATGACGTTGCGGGAAAAATCCTCGATCTGGCGGTACATCTTCTCGACCGGCAGGCTGAAGGTGACGGCGTTAAGTCCTTGCTTTTCCAGCCCGCGCAGCTGATCGACGATTTCCTCCGGATGTCCGGCGATGCAGAAATTCCGGATCATTTCCGGTGTGATGAAGCGGGCCTCCTCCGGGTCGAGATAGCTGTAATGGCTTTCATGCAGTTTCTGGTGGCGGGTGGCTTCGTCGCGCGACATGTGGAAATCCATGTATTCTTCCCAGATCGGCATGACGTAATCCGGCGGCTCGCGGCCGGTTTCCTTCACGAAGTCGACCAGGTAATGCACGTTGGCCATGATCGCGGAGCCGCATTCGGCGACGACCCGTTCCGATTCCAGCGTCTCTCCCTTTTCCAGCATCAGCAGGTTGACCAGCGCATAGGTCTGGAAGTTTTCCAGTTTGCGCCCGGCCCTGTCCGCGCCCTTCCTTACATTGGCCAACGCTTCGGGAATGGAACCGCCGCGCGGGATGCCGGTGATCAGCCCGTCGCCCAACTCGCCCGCCAGCCCCTGTGCCCGGGGTCCGAAGCCGCCGACCATGATCGGAATATGATGCTCGATGTCGATATAGCCCAGCTCGACATTCTGAAACCGGATCGGGTGCGTGGTGCCGTTCAGCGTGTAGTCCGTTTCCTCACCCGCCAGCAGCGCCTTCACGACGCGGATATATTCGCCGTATTCCCTGATGCGCATGGGGGCCTGTCCCATGGTGCGCATCGCGGTGTTGCCGGTGCCGGTACCGAAAAAGACGCGGCCCGGCGCGATCCGGTTGATCGTCGCGATGCCGCAGGCGGCCACCGGCGCCAGCCGCAACCCCGGAATGGCCAGTCCGGAGCCGAGCCTGATGGTGCGCGTCTGTTGCGCGGCGACAGCCATCGTCGCCCAGATGTTGGAACGGATCAGATGCGTATCGGAAAACCACGCATAGTCGAATCCAAGGTTTTCCGCATGGGAAACATAGCCGATATGATTGATATAACCGCAGCTTACGCCGAATTTCATGATCCTGTCCCAATTCGTTGTTGTATTTGGCCATTACTATATCGACGCAATGGCATTGACGCCAAGCCGGCCTGAACGACCGGCGAGATTATTACTTTACGCGTCGTTGCGGACCGATTTCGCAAATTCCCAGTCGATTTCAAGGTCGAGACCAGATGGGCGTGAAAATGTGTCGCCGAATGCGGCGCGATCAGTACGCCGTTCATTTTGGCGTAATGGGCGATACGCAGGGATTCGGTGAAACCCGCATGGCGTGTCGAATCGAACTGGACGAATTTCAGCGCACCGGAATCGATGAAGTCGCGAACTGTGAAGCGCGTCCATTCCCGTTCGCCATGCGCCAGCGGAATCGGCGAGGCATTCGCCAGCCGCATGAAATCCGTCGGCTGCAGGTGCCAGAACAGCGGTTCCTCCAGCCAGCAGATGTCATAGGGCGCAACCGCATGGGCGAAGCGGATGCAGTTCGCGACATCGTAGGGCGCGTTCATGTCCAGCATCAGCATCACGTCGGGGCCGATGGCGTCGCGGGTCAGCCGGATCCGTGTGATTTCATCGGCCATCGACATAGCGCCGGGCCGCCATGGCCTGGGGCAGCTGGGCCGCGGGGCAGGGGCGCGGGCAGTCCGTCCCAGCCGCGCAGTCCACCCGGGCGTGCGGCGGGAATGAAGAGCGGGTGGACGACAATCCCGGTGATTTTCATGGGTTTCGCCTCGGTTCCCGGTTGTCCGGGTCGGCATGGCAGTTGCGCGCGACCGGTCAAATAAGATAGTCGTCACCTTATACAAGGATGCTGACGTGTCCACGCTGAAATTCCACTGATGGGCGAAATACGGGTCGCCTGCAGCCAACATGCAAGGGAGCCATTTCATGAAGCTTTTCTACACGGGAAACTCACCCTATGCCCGCCGCCCGCGGCTGGCCGTCGCCGAATTCGGACTAGGCGACAAGGTTGAACTGGTTGACGTCAACCCACTGACCGACCCGAACAATGTCCTGTACAGCTACGGCCCGGGGGCCAAGGTGCCGGCGCTGGAAACCGATACGGGCGCCTTCGTTTGCGAGACGCTGCTGATCCTGCGAATTCTGGACGAAGCGTCCGGCAGCAAGATGTATCCGTCCGATCCGGCGGCACGGGGCACCGCTTTCCAGATCGAAGGTATCGCATCCCTGCTGATGGATTCGCTGTTCCTGCGGTCCCATGAAAACCGGCGCGATCCTTCCGAAAAATCGCCCGCCCTCATTGAAAAGGAAACGGGCCGGGCCGCACGGTGTTACGATGCGCTGGAAGGCTTTGCCGGCGAATTGAGCGGCCCGATGAACATGGGGATCCTCAGCGCTGCGGCGTCGCTCGGTTATGCCGACGGTCGCCACCCCGGCGACAAGTGGCGCGACGGTCGGCCGAAACTGGCCGCCTGGTACGCGGACATCGTCAAGCGTCCGTCGCTCGCCAATTCGATGCCGAATTTCGGGTAGATCGGGTCATGGTTCGCCTCGCCGCCCGCGTTTGGCGCGGCGGGGCAATCGCGAACGGCGCCGGTCAGGGCCGCATCGTGTGGGAGCTTCTGCCGGTTTCGCGCAGCGGCGCCGCCATGTCCGCGAAATCGCAGAGCAGCGAACGCGTGTCGCGCGGGTCGACGATTTCCTCGATCAGGAAGGCCTCCGCAGAGCGGAAGGGCGAGCGCAGCTTGCCCAGCCTTTCCTCGATTTCCGCCATCTTGGCGTCGCGGTCGTCTGCCGCGTCCAGGTCGCCCCGGTAGGCGGCCTCGATTCCGCCTTCCAGCGGCAGCGAACCCCAGCGTCCGGACGGCCAGGCGTATCGGGTGCAGAACCGCCCGCCGCTGCGATGCGCGGCGCCGGCAACGCCGAACAGGTTGCGGATGACGACAGCGCACCAGGGCACGGTCGTCTGCCACATGGCGTGCATGGCGCGCACGCCTTCCTTGATCGTGCCGGCTTCCTCGGCCTCCTTGCCGATGTGGAATCCCGGGCAGTCGGCAAGGTAGACGACCGGCAGGTGGAATGTTTCCGCCAGATCGACGAATTTGGCGACCTTGCGGCAGGCATCCGCTGTCCAGCCGCCGCCGTAGGAATACGGATCGCTGGCCATCAGCGCGACCGGCCAGCCGTCAAACCGCGCGAAGCCGGTAATGACAGACTTGCCGTATTGCCGGCCCATTTCGAAGAACGAGCCCTCATCGACCAGCGCCTCGACAATGGGCCGCATCTTGTAGACCTTGCGGATATCGCGGGGAATCGCGTCGATCAGCCATTCGGTGCGGCGGTTCGGGTCGTCATGGCATTCGGCGCGCGGCGGCAGTTCAAAGACCGATGACGGCAGGTAGGACAGGAAACGCCGCGCGCATGCGAAGGCTTCCGCTTCGGTATCGACGGCATGATCGACCGCCCCGGCGCGCAACTGGATCCTGTAGCCGCCCAGCTCGTTCTTTGTGACTTTCTGACCCAGCCGTTCGACCACCGGCGGTCCGGCGACGAACACCGCCGCCTTGTCCTTCAGCATGACGGAGTAGTGCGTGGCGGCGAGATGCGCTGCGCCCAGCCCGGCAACCGACCCCAGCCCCAGCCCGACCCGCGGCACCGTGCCCATGTTGGACACGACCATTTCCCAGCCCGCCGTGCCGGGCACATTCGCGCGGCCCGTGGTTTCGATCGTCTTGACCGAACCGCCGCCGCCGGACCCTTCGACCAGCCGCAGCAACGGCAGGCGCAATTCGTTGGCCATGCGCTCGCACAGCAGGTGCTTGTCCTTGATCGTCGCATCGGCCGAACCGCCGCGCACGGTGAAGTCATCGCCGCCGATAACCACGCGGCGGCCATCCACCATGGCGCGGCCGAACACGAAATTGGACGGCGTCAGCTTTTCCAGGTCGTTGTTGCCGTCATATTCCGCCATGCCGGCGATCTTGCCCAACTCCCGGAAGCTGCCCTTGTCGGCGAGCATGTCGATCCGTTCGCGGATGGTCAGCCTGCCGCCGTCATGCTGGCGTTTGACCCGGTCGGGTCCGCCGAGTTCCTCGGCAAAGGCTTCGCGGCGCTTCAGTTCTTCCAGTTCCGGCTGCCAGGACATCCGTGTTTCCCCCGTTTCATGCTTTTTTTCGATGCTGCGTTTGCAACAGGTTTGAAGCATACGTCAGGAACTTTGGATTATGCTATTCCGGCCTTTCATGGAAAGCGGTCCGGATCACTCTTCGTGCTCCACCGGCCAGTGGCCCCAAGGCGGTGTCGGGGTGAACTTGTCGATCAGGAAATTCACGAATTCCCGCACCTTGGGCGACAGGTGCCGGCGATGCGGATAGATTGCGTAGATCGGCCGCTGGGAGACGACGAATTCATCCAGGCACGATATCAGCCGCCCGGCCTTCAGGTCCGGGACGGCGACGTAGGATGCCAGCTGCGCTATGCCCAGCCCGGCGAGGGTGGCGGCATGCACTGCAATGCCGCTGTTTGCCTCAAACGTGCCTTCTATATGGATCCGGCGGCTCTCACCGTTCGATGAAAATTCCCAGTCGTTGATCGCCTGGGCCGTATTCAGGATCAGGCAGTTGTGATCGCGCAGGTCTTCGGGAACTTTCGGCAGGCCGTGTTTCTCGACATAGGAGGGCGCGGCGCAGACGATCCGGCGGTCCATGCCAAGCCGCCGCGCCACCAATGTCGAATCGCTGAGTTCGGCGATACGGATCGCGACATCGACGCCTTCCTGCACCAGATCGACCATCGTATCGGACAGCGAAAGCTGCATGCTTATTTCCGGGAACCTGCCGAGAAATTCCGGCAGTAGCGGTACGACCTGTTGCCGCCCGAAAGTCGTTGAGCAACTGACCCGCAGGATGCCGCGGGGCGCGCCGCCACGGTTCGAGATCATGGCCTCGGTTTCGGCGATTTCGGCGAGGATCGAGACAGCCCGCTGGTAATAAGCCTCGCCCTCGTCCGTCATGCTGAACCGGCGCGTGGTGCGATTCAGCAACCGGACGCCGAGCCGGTCCTCCAGCCGGGAAATCTGCTTGCTGACGGCCGATGGCGTCAGGTGGAGCGTGCGCGCCGCCGATGAAAACCCGGCTTCCCGGACGACGGTCACAAAGGCCGCCATTTCACTGCTTTGATCCATGTGGCCTCCATTGGTTCCCGTATTTCACAATATATTTGAATAATTCGAGATTGTTAATCAACAAGAAAATATTATGTTGCATTGCAACAGAGGACGTCATGGTGCGTTCTACCAGAGTGGAGTTGGAAAGGAAAAAATGATGACACAATTTGGCCCCGTTGACCCGAAGACCCTCGATCAGGCGATCCGCAATGCGCACCAGTTAAGGAGCGAGGAGTTCCATAGAGTTATGGTATCCCTTTGGAGTGGACTCAGCAACTTCTTCAAGGCGCTCGGCGAAGGCATCGCAGCCGGACGGAAGGCGAACGATATCGTCTGATTGATCGAAGCCATGCATTTCGGGAATTGCTGCAATGCAATATTCGCGAAGCTGATGCTATCGGATATTCAGGTCAGAAAAAGGGCGCCGGACTGCCTTCAAGCCGGCGCCCTTTTTTGATTTGGCGCCGATGCTCCGGTTTCTTTTTTCCGGGCAGCCGCTACAATGCGTCCCAAAGCGGGCGGAGGAGCGGGTGAATGCTGACAGACGCGCAGATCGCACAATATCGGGAAAAGGGCTATGTCGTGCCCGATTACCGGCTTTGCGAAGAAACGCTGGAGTCCATCAAAAAGGACCACGACCGCCTGCTGGCGCGATATCCAGCGTTCCGGGACAATTGTTCGGCGCTGCTGTCCTATGACCTGGCCTTCCTGAACTACGCCCGCGACCCGAACATCCTGGATATGGCCGAACAACCGATCGGCCCGGATATCGCGCTAACCTTGCCGGCGCGGTGCGGGCAGTGAAAAATTTCCGGTACTGGCTGGTCATCGTTGTGGCCGGTATCGTGATTCTGTTCACGTTGCAGAATACTGCGACGGTCGAGGTGAATTTTCTGCTCTGGACGTTGTCATTGCCAGGCGCGCTACTTCTTTTCGTGCTGTTCGGGGCTGGTATACTGGTCGGCCTGCTGATGGCGCGCGTCCAGCACAGGCGGCATGACGATCCGCGTTGACCCAAATACGACAAGTGCGAGCTTTGTCCGGCACGACGCGCCGGACCGGAGGACCCCAGATGACAGCCGACAGCAATACCGTCCCGCCACTCCTGTTCACGCCCGTCAGCCTGCGTGGCGTGACCGCGAAGAACCGGATCGTGGTGTCGCCGATGTGCCAGTACAATTCCGTAGACGGCGGGCCGGGCGACTGGCAGATGGCGCATCTCGGGCGGTTGGCTTTCGGCGGCGCGGGAATCATTTTCGGCGAGGAAACAGCCGTCGAGGCGCGCGGCCGCAAGACCTATGATTGCGCGGGAATCTGGCATGACCGTCATGTTCCGCAATACAGCCGTATCAACGATTTCATCCGCCAACAGGGCGCGGTGCCGGCAATCCAGCTTGGCCATGCGGGACGCAAGGCGTCCTGTCACGGCGCCACCGAGGACTGGCGCCCGCTGACGGATGAAGATGCAAAGGACGGGTTTGTGCCGTGGCAAGGGCTGGCGCCCAGCGCGCTGGACCAGTTGCCGCGCCGGTTTACACCAAAGGAAATGGACCGTGACGATATCCGCACGGTGCTGGATGCCTGGCGCGAGGCGACGCGCCGCTCGATGGATGCGGGCTACGATATTGTCGAGGTGCATGGCGCGCATGGCTACCTGATCCATCAGTTCCTGTCGCCCATCAGCAATCATCGCACGGATGCCTATGGCGGCGACCTGGAAGGCCGCATGCGGTTCGCACTGGAAGTGGCGGAAGTCACCCGCGACGCCTGGCCGTCCGACAAGCCGGTGTTCTTCCGTGTGTCCTGCGTCGACGGGAAGGGCGGAATCTGGGGGCTGGAGGACACCGTTCAATTGGCCCGGGCCCTGAAGGAACGGGACATCGACCTGGTCGATTGTTCCTCCGGGGGCATCACCGGCGATACCGATATGCCGATGGTGCCGCGCATCGTCCAGTTTCAGGCGGGCTTCGCCGAACGCATCCGTCGCGAAGCCGGTATCATGACGATCGCTGTTGGCGGTATTACCACCGCACAGGAAGCCGAGACGATATTGCGGCAGGGTCAGGCGGATCTGGTCGGCGTCGCGCGGGAATTTATCTGGAATGCGGACTGGGCGGCGCATTGCGCCAAGGAACTGGGCGCGCCCGATCCCTATGGCCAGATGCCGCATGAATACGCCTATCGCCTGCGACTGCGCGACAAGGCGAAGGATATGCCGATCAACCAGGGCGGTGCCGTGACCCAGGCCGCCTACGAGCGGATTTTCGGCGCGCGATGAACTCAGCGCCGTTGCGGAAGGATCACGATCTGCCGGTCGTCCCGGCGTTGCGGCACCGTAACAGCTGCAATGGCGCCGACCGTTCCAGGAACAAAATGACCGGCGGGTCGTTCACGGAATAATCCCAAATCCAACCCGAGGAGGTGAAAGGTGAACAGTGCCGGAGACGATCGCGAGCAGGTAAAGCGTGACCCGAGGACCGAATTCGGAACGCCCGAGGCGGTGCTGAACGATGCGTCGCTGAGCAATGGGCAGAAAATCGAAATACTGCGCGGCTGGGAGTACGATGCGGTCGAGGAATCCGTGGCTCAGGAAGAGGGGATGATCGGCGGCGATCCCCCCATGATTCAGCGTGTGCAGCAGGCCCTGGACACCCTGTTGGCCAGCGACGGCGAAACCAAGACAGGCCCGACCAAACATGGCGGGATTGGCGACAGTCCGGCAAAGGAATCCTGAAAGGGAAGTCAGATCAGATCGTGCCTGACGGGGAATCGACTCTGGCGATCTCACCAGAACTGATGTGCTTATAGAGGTCACGGGCAAACTGATTGGCCTGGATCAAGACGGCGTGGTTTCTGAAGAGGCGTTATGCGCAGGACGTTCATTTTCATGGTCTGCCGAATGCTGCGCGCCGATTGCCGATGACCGAAGAAGCCGCCAAAGCGTGTGTGATTCCGGGATTACAGACAATCTGGGGCCCGACGTCTACGTGAAATGGCGGGCGTCCGAACCGGGCAGTATCACGGAAAGCCTTGAAGACAGGCTTCTGTTCGCCAAGACGATATTCTGTTTCATGGACGATCCGACCGAGGGCTTCGTCGAAATAGCCCTTGTCCGTTGCACGGGCGGACGGCTGGTAATCAGTGAGTTGGGACGCTGGAGTTTCTGGGCGTCCCGGATGGGATATGCCGGCGCTACCTGAATTTCGGCGTTGCCGTACGCCCGCGGCGGGAGAGCCTTGCCCTGCGGAGTCTTTCGGCTTAGAGACAGAATCGTGTCTAGTCCTGGCTTGGGAGCCGCTTGAAATCTCTCCGGCATGGTCGCCGTGTCGCCCGGCACGGTCAGTCATCCCTGCTTTTTACGGGCCCGCCATCATGTGTCGGCCCAAACGCGGAGAAAAGGTTTGAGTAACGGCAATAGCGCAGGTGTGCGGTCGGGCGGCGCCCTGTCGCAGGGCGAATTTGTCGTCATGCTGGCATTGCTGATTTCGCTGGTCGCGCTTTCGATCGATGCCATGCTGCCGGCCCTGTCGGAAATCGGCAGGGACCTCGGCGTTGCGCAGGCCAATGACAGCCAGCTTGTCGTGACCTTCCTGTTCGTCGGGTTGATGATCGGGCAACTTATCTATGGCCCCCTGTCCGACAGTATCGGGCGCAAACGCGCCATCTATGCGGGCCTGGCGCTGTATATGTCCGGCTGCGTGCTGTCGACGATGGCGTGGAATTTCGAGGTGATGCTGGCCGGCCGTGTCCTGCAGGGGCTGGGCGCGGCGGCATCCCGGATCGTGACGATCGCACTGGTGCGCGACCAGTATTCCGGGCGCGCAATGGCCCGTATCATGTCCCTGGTGATGTCGGTTTTCATCATCGTGCCGGCGCTGGCGCCGCTGCTGGGGCAGGCGATTCTGCTGGTCGCGTCCTGGCGCGCCATATTCGGCATGTTGCTGACGCTTTCGGCAATCGGTTTTGTCTGGTTCGCACTGCGCCAGCCCGAAACCCTCGCGCCGGAGAACCGCAAGCCGTTTTCCCTCGCCGTCATCCTGCGCAGCGTTCTGGAAATTCTGCGCAACCGTCAATCCCTGGGTTATATGGTTTCGGCGGGACTCGTGTTCGGCGCCTTCATCGGCTATCTGTCCTCGGCGGCGCAGGTGATGCAGGTGCAATATGGCCTCGGTATCCGGTTTCCGTTCTATTTCGGGGCCCTGGCGCTGGGGATCGGTGCGGCGGCCTTCACCAATTCCAGGCTCGTCATGCGGTTCGGCATGCGGCGGCTGACGACGATTGCCCTGACGGTGATGGGATCCGCGTCGATCACCTTTTTCTGCGTGTCCTTCTGGCAGGCGGGCCATCCGCCCCTGTGGTCGCTGATGACCTGGGGAATGGTCAATTTCTTCTGCTTTGGCATGCTGATGGGCAATTTCAATGCCATGGCAATGGAGCCGCTGGGCCATATCGCGGGAGTCGGCGCCGGGGTCGTGACGTCGTTCACGACCATTTCCGGCGTCGTCCTGGGTACCGTTATCGGACAATCCTATGACGGCACGGTCCTGCCGCTGATCGGCGGGTTTGCCCTGTTCAGCAGCATGTCGCTGGCCGTGAAATTGTGGGTCGATTCGGGTCTCACCCGCGAAACCTGACCCGGCGGCATGCGCAATAGCCCTGTATCGGTAAAGAAAACTTGATTTTGTATTGACCAGATAGCGGCCTAAATTCCGGGCCGGAAACGGAACTGAATCTACAGGGCGATGCAGGTGCGGCGATCGGTTTTCAGGCGGAAAATGGTCTTTCTCCTGCTGGCGCTTGCCGGAATGCAGGCGTCGCCGGCTGTTCGCGCATCGGTCGATACGGTACGCACCGACAATGTGACGGCGCGGCTGGTCGCGTCTGCGGAACGCGTGAAGCCCGGCGATACCGTGTCGGTCATGCTGCATCAGGACATCCGCGACGGCTGGCATACCTACTGGAAAAATCCGGGCGACAGCGGTCAGGAAATCGCCCTTGAATGGTCATTGCCGGAAGGTGCCGTCGCGACGCCGATCCGCTGGGCGGCGCCGGAACGAATCGAGTTCGCCGGGCTGGTCAATCATGGTTACAGCGGCCGTGTCGGACTGATCAGCGATATCACGGTTCCGGCGGACTGGCCGGCCGGAACGGCGTTTCCGGTAAAGGCGGAAGCGACCTGGCTGGTCTGCGAGAAGATCTGCATTCCTGAATCCGGTGTCTTCGCGATTGACCTGCCCACGGGCGGCGAAACCGTGGCGAACAGCGCCGATGCGGCATTGTTCGCGGCGGTGCGCGGCACCGTCCCGGCCGCATCGCCCTGGCCGTATTCAGCGACCGTATCCGGCAACGCGGTAACCCTGGCGTTCGATGCTCCGGGCCTGTCGATGGCGCGACTGTCACAGGCGCACTTCTTCGCCGAAGCGTGGGGTGTGATAGAACACGCTGCGGCGCAGCATTTAAGCTATGACGCGCCAGTATTGCGCCTGACGATGCAGCGTGGCGAAATCCCTGCGCCGGATCGGCTTTCCGGCGTGCTGACGCTACGGGAGGATATCGGGGGCGAACAGGTTCGCCTGGCCTTCGCCATCGACGAGGTGGCACTCGATCCGGCTGCGTCAGCACCTTCTATGATTTCCGCCGAAACGCTGTCCCTGCCGCTGATCCTGGCATTCGCGTTTCTGGGCGGGCTCCTGCTGAACCTGATGCCATGCGTCTTCCCGGTGCTGGCGGTAAAGGCGCTCGGGCTGGTCGGTCATGCGGCGGATTCCCGCGCCGGGCGGCTGCGCGGGGGCCTTGCCTACATGGCGGGCGTATTGTTGGCCTTCGCCCTGCTGGGCATCGTGTTTCTCGCGCTGCGGGCCGGCGGCGCCAGTGTCGGATGGGGCTTCCAGTTGCAGAACCCCGTCGTTGTGGCGGTGCTGGCCTATATCCTGTTCGCGGTCGGGCTGAATCTGGCGGGCGTGTTTCACATCGCCGGTTCCTGGACCGGAATGGGACAGTCGCTGGCGGGGCGATCCGGTGCGACCGGCAGCTTCTTTACCGGTATTCTGGCTGCTGTCGTGGCGGCGCCCTGTACCGCGCCGTTCATGGCGGCCGCTCTTGGCGTTGCGTTCACCCAGTCCGGGCCGGTCGCGATGGCGGCGATACTCATGCTTGGCCTCGGGCTCGGCATGCCGTACCTGCTGCTGACAGCGGTTCCCGGCGCGGCGCGGTTGCTGCCGAAACCAGGGGCATGGATGAATACCCTGAAGCAGGTTTTGGCCTTTCCCCTGTTTGCTTCGGCGGCCTGGCTGATCTGGGTGCTGGCGCAGCAGACGGACCCGGATGCGGTGTTCGCGGTCCTGCTGGGAATGACCGCGCTGGGTTTCGCCCTGTGGCTGTTCGGGCAGGGCGGCGGCGCCGTCCGGCGCGGCGTGGCGATGGTATCGGTTGCCGCCGCGCTGTTTCTGGCTGGCGCAATCCAGCCTGCCGATACCGCCGTCGCCGTTATCCAACCCGATGGGGCCGAGCGCTATTCGGAGGCGCGGCTCGAGGCGCTGCGGGCGGAAGGCCGGCCCGTGCTGGTCAACATGACGGCGGCCTGGTGCATCACCTGCAAGGTGAACGAGCGCGTGGCCCTGTCCAGCGAAGCGTTTCATGCCGCCCTTGCCAAATCGGGCGCCGCCTATCTGGTTGGCGACTGGACCCGCGAGGATCCGGAAATCACCGCGCTGCTGCGCCGTCACGACCGGGCGGGCGTGCCCCTGTACGTGCTGTTTTATCCCGACGAACGGCCGCCAATGGTGCTGCCGCAGATTCTAACCGTATCGATGGTGGTCGATGCACTGCACCAAATCTGAACGATCCATTTCCCACGGAAAGGAGACGCCCATGAAATTACTGAACCGGCGAATAATGCTCGGCTTGGCGGTTGCGGTCGCTGCCGTCTTCACAAGCGGGACCGGACAGGCGGCGGGTACGGCGAAGGTCGATGCGCCGGCGCCGGGTTTTGAAGGCGTCGCGGCCAGCGGCCGGACGATCTCGCTGGACGCATATCGGGGCAAAACGGTTGTTCTGGAATGGACCAGCCATGAATGCCCCTATGTCCGCAAACATTACGGCGCCGGCAATATGCAGCAGACCCAGCGGGACGCGCTGGCCAAGGGCGCCGTCTGGCTGACGGTAATCTCCTCCGCACCGGGGGAGGAAGGCTACGTCGAAGCGGCCGAAGCGATGGATATCGTGAAACAGCATGACGCGAACCCGACCGAGATCATCCTCGATCCGAAGGGCGAGATCGGCCGGATGTACGGCGCACGCACCACGCCCCATATGTATATCGTGGATCCTGACGGAGTCCTGAAATACATGGGCGGGATCGACAGTATTCCTTCCGCGCGTCAATCCGATATCCCGAAGGCGACAAATTACGTCACCGTGGCGCTGAACGAGTTGGCGGCAGGCAAGCCAGTCTCCAATCCGGTCACCAGGGCATATGGCTGTAGCGTCAAATATGCCTGGTAGGCTGCCGCGCCGTGTGCGCGGTTTCATCTTGACGATTGTTGTTGGGGCGGGCCACCGGCATCGAAACGGCGTCACCGCGCCGGAAAGCCGCGGGCATCGCCGAAAGGAGGCAAGATGACGGACGATCAGATTCGGGGCGTTCGACGGCGCTGGCTTCTGGCGGGCGCCGGCGCGGGGCTGACGCTGGCTACCCTGCCGCTTCGTGCGGAATCGGCGCTGACGCCATCCTGCAACGATCCCGTCGATGTCACGGCGTCCCAGAGCGAAGGACCGTTTTACACGCCCGATTCACCGTTGAAAGGGGATTTCACCGGCGATACAGCACCGGGCGAAGTGCTTGTGCTACAGGGCTTCGTGCTCGATAGCGCCTGCCGGCCGGTGGCCGGCGCAATGGTCGATCTTTGGCATGCGGACCGGCGCGGGCGCTACGACAACAGCGGCTATGACCTTCGCGGCCACCAGTATGCCGATGATTCCGGCCGTTACCGTTTCACTACCTGCACGCCGGGTGACTATCCCGGCCGCGCCCGCCACTTCCATGTGAAGGTCCGCGCGCCGAAGGGCCTCTTGCTGACGACACAGCTATATTTTCCGGACGATCCCCGTAGGCTCAGCGATTTTGGCTACAGACCGGAACTGGAACTGACGCTCGACGGTGGAAACGGGCGGCGGACCGGACGGTTCGACTTTGTGGTGCGGGTCTGACAGGGGCCGCGAACCTATGGTGTAAACAGCCCTTCGATCATGTCGGGTGGCATGCCCAGCCGGCCGGCAAGGGCCTTACGGTTGACGGCGTCTTCGTCCAGTAGAACGGCGCCGAGCGGCCGGTTGTCGAGCTTCACGTCGGCGAGCAGTTCGCGCTGGGTCACCCTGCCGTTGCCGTCGGTGTCGAACGCCGAGTGCAGCCGTTGTATGCCGATGCCATCGGCCAGTAGCAGGCCCATCATGACCGATCCGCGTTCCTGTGGCGTCATGGAGTTCTGAAACGTGTTAAACCAGCCGCCCAGTTTCTGCCGCAGTTCCTGCAGTTCCACAAGGGTCAGCCCCTGTTCCGGGGAGCGGGCGGCGAATCTCCAGCCGGCATCGATACACTGCTGTGCACGCTGCGAGACGCAGGTCCGCGAGACATCGTGAATGAAGGACTGAACCGCGTTCGCGTCGGAATCCCGGGGGGACTGTTTCGCGAAAGACGGTGCGGCCCAACACAGAAGCAATATCAGTATCACGCGCATTCAGGGACTATCCTTTGGCAATATGGCAATTTTGCGTCGCTCAATTTTAACCTTGCAAGAATATGCTGATCGATTAGGTGTATAAACATTGAAACGAACAGGACCGGTGAAAAGCGGATGCGCAAACATTCAGCGTGGTGGTGCCGCATGATCGCCGTCGGCATGGCGATATCGCTTTGGCCGGCGCACGTATCGGCGCATCCCCATACCTGGATCGACCTGCGCACCGCGGCGATGGTCGATGCGGAAGGGCGGATTGCGGCGCTGCGCGTTCTGTGGACATTTGACGAATTTTATACGGCGTTCGCCACCGAAGGAATGGACAAGGACGGCGACGGTATCCCGGACGACCCCGCGCTGCAGGCGCTGGCGCAGGAATCGGCGAAGGGCCTGAAGGACTATTCCTACTTTACCTTCATGAAAGTGGCGGGAAAGACGGTGGCGACCGGCCCCGCGCGCGATGTCGAATCGACCTTCTTTCAGGGGCGACTGGGTCTCGCCTTTATCCTGCCGCTGGCGCAGCCGATCGACCTCCGCCGGGAAACGCTGGTGTACCGGATCTACGACCCCACCTACTACATTGAGGTGGCGCATATCAAAGACCGCCCGGTTTTGTTTGAAGGCGATGCGCCCGAAAGCTGTACCTACGCCATCGCGGAACCGAAGCCGGATATGAATATTCTGTCACTGGCCCAGTCGCTCGACCAGTCCGAAAGCGCCGGGGATGGCCTGGGCGAATATTTTGCGGAAACAGTGACGCTCCATTGTCCATGAGCAAAGTTGCTATTGGCCGGTGTCTGGCGGTCGTGCTGGCTGTCGGCGCCGCTGGCGCGGTACTCGTGCCGGATGCGGCGCATGCCATTGGAGCGTTCGACTGGGCAGGCGATCAGTGGACACGGTTTTCCGCCTGGGTCTTCGAATCCCAGCGCCAGTACCACAGGGAACTGACGTCATCGGTCCGGGCGGTGAAGGCGGATGCGTCGGTTGCCACAATATGGACGCTGATCCTCGGCAGTTTCGTCTATGGGGTGTTTCACGCTGCCGGTCCCGGACATGGCAAGGCGATCCTTTCCGCCTATCTGCTGACCCATGAAAGTCGGATCCGCCTGGGTGTCTGGATCGCGCTGGCCGCGGCATTGCTGCAAGGGGTGACGGCGGTGATACTGGTCGAAGGGGCACGGGAACTGATTGGCTGGTCCACTCGTGATGCCTATGCCGCGTCCGGAACGCTGGAAAGCCTTAGCTTCGCGCTGGTCGCGGCGCTGGGTGCGATGCTGGCCTGGCGTGGGATGCAGGCGTTCCGCCGGTCCCGCGGGGCTGGCCGGGCGGCTGTGATCCATGATCATCACGGTCATCCGCTGGAAGCGCATGACCATGACCATGACCATGACCATGACCATGACCATGCAACCTGTCATGGGGGCCATGTTCATGTTCCGACACCGGATCAACTGGCGCAACAGGGCTGGCGGACGATTACGGGCATGGTGCTGTCCATCGGTATCCGGCCCTGCAGCGGCGCGGTTATGGTGCTGATCGTCGCTGGGCTGATGGGGCTGCGAGTGCCGGGCATGCTGGCCGTTCTGGCGATGTCGCTGGGCACGGCGGCGGCCGTGGCGGGGCTTGCCGTACTTGCGGTCGGCGCCCGCAATCTGGCCACGTCGCTGGCGCGAACCCGGTATGACAACCTGGCGCTGGCGACGCATCTTTTCGCCACGGTCGGCGGATCCATGATTGCCCTGATGGGCATCCTGCTGTTTTGGGGATCGCTTGGACCGGCCCATCCCCTCCTGCCGTGAAGTGCCGGAAAGCCGCAATGCAAATTCGGGTTGGCGATCTCCCTGAGTCTGAAATCGCCGCGCTGTAGCAGGCGCATCTATTCGATATCAGTTGACGTGTTATCCTCTATCCCATAATGTTATAATATAACATTGTTTAAAGGATCAACCGATGCTTTGCTTCCTCTGCCGCGCCGTCCCTGCACTCGCGATGGTTTTCCTGCTCCCCGTTACCGCCACAGCGTCATCCGGGGTGGTGGCGTCCGTCCTGCCGGTGCATTCGCTGGTGGCCGGGGTGATGCAGGGTGTTGGCGCGCCGCAATTGCTCGTTACCGGCGCCGCGTCGCCGCACGACTTCGCCCTGACTCCCAGCGCAGCGCGGGCGCTGCAATCCGCCAGTGCGGTATTCTGGGTCGGCGCCGGCCTGGAAACCTTCCTGGTAAAGCCGCTGGCGGCCCTGTCGCAGGACGCGGCCGTCGTGGCGCTCGGCACACATGTGCCTCTGCTGGAAGGCCGTGAAGGCGGTAGTTGGGAGGCGCATGACGAGGCCGGCCATCAGGAATCGGAACACAAAGAAGCCGACCATAATCATACGGACCACAAGGATTCAGGACACCGGGAAGCCGACCACGGGGCTACCCGCCATTCCGGAAGTGAAAGCGGGCATCACGGGCATGAAGGGCATCACGATCACGATCACGATCACGATCACGATCACGATCACGCCAGGGACCTGCATGTCTGGCTTGACCCGGTGACTGCGCAGGCGATGGTTCGAGTCATCGTCGCGACGCTGCAGAAAACCGATCCGGCGAATGCCCCGGCCTATGCCGCCAATGGTGAAGCGCTATTGCGGCGGCTCGATACGCTGGATAAAGGTTTGCGCGATACCCTGGCGCCAGTCCGCACAATCCCCTACATCGTGTTTCACGATGCGTACCAGTACTTCGAGCGCCGTTACGGTATGAATGCTGTCGGGTCCCTGACCATCAGCCCGGAGCGCAGCCCTGGTGTGAAGCGGCTGTATGAAATCCGGGAAAAAATCCACGCGACCGGCGCACGCTGCGTATTCGCCGAACCGCAATTCGCGCCGGCGCTGGTTGCGACGGTGCTGGAAGGTACACAGGCGAAGGCTGGCACCCTGGACCCGGTCGGCGCGGAAATTCCGCCGGGCCCGGACGCCTATTTCACACTGCTGGAAAATCTCGCAGCCGGACTGCGCACATGCCTTGGCGGCCCCGGCTGAGCTTGCTCATGAAGCGTGCCAGGACTTCTTGCCGTATTCCGGTGTCACGATGTCGAATACGACGCCGTTGGGGTCGCGGAATTTGAGCTCCGACATGCTTTCCGGGCGCGACGGCAGCTTCATGTGATACTTGCCGCCATTGGCCTCAACCGTCTTGCTGGATTCTCCGATATCGTCGACGACGAATCCCATGTGGTGCAAACCGTGGAAGTCCTTGCCGCGCTCGTCGCCGGCCTGCTCGTCCGTCCTGAATTTCAGGATCGCGAGACTGACCGTACCGTCTGACAGAATGATCGCAATGTCCGATTCCCGGACCCGGTGCATGTCGAAGGTCTTCTCGTAGAACTGCGCCGCCGCTTCCAGATCGGGAACCGTGACGCCGATATGTCGAAGTTTTCCCATGTGTCTCTCCCTGCGCGTTATGCGTGATTCAGAAGTTATGCTGATCTGATGGGGCGGCGCCTGTCAAGCAGCGGCGCCGCTTCCCGGCCAATGATCAGTGAACCTTCTCGCCCAGTACCCTGACTTCCCGCTGCGGGAACGGAATATTGATGCCATTGGCCTTCAGCGCCGTCCAGATCATCAGGTTCAGGTCGCCGCCGACCCGGTTTTCACCGTCATCGATACCGATCATCCAGAATTCGACAAGGATTTCGATCCCGGAATCGCCGAATTTTTCGATTTCGGCATCGGGCCGTTCTTCAATGGGCAGGTCGTTGCCGCTGAGCACCTTGGGATGGCTCGCGACGACGTCGCGAACGATGTCGAAGAGCTTTTCCAGGTCCGTGTCATAGGCAACCTGGAAATACAGCGAATATCGTTGCTTGCGGTTGTTGTGGGTCCAGTTGGTGAAGGCGGTGGTGATGAAGCGTTCATTCGGGACCATGATGTCCTTGCCGTCGAAGGTTTCCAGCGTTGCTGAACGCATGGTCAGTTCGCGCAGGACACCGGTACGGCCGTCTTCCAGTTCGATGTAGTCGCCGATACTGATGGTGCGGTCGAGCAGGATGATGATACCCGAAATGAAATTCGAGGCGATCTGCTGCAATCCAAAACCGAGGCCGACGCCAAGCGCGCCGCCGAACACCGCCAGCGCCGTCAGGTCGATGCCCATCACATTCATCAGCAACAGGAAGATCAGCACAAAAATGCCGATCTCGAACAGCTTGGCGATGACCTCGCGCGTGCCGGCGTCCATTGCGTCGCGATTGCGGATCAGCCGCTGGCCGGTGGCGTTCGACACACGGCCGAGCCAGAACAGGACGATGCCGAAAATGAAGGTGCGCAGGACCGCGTAAAGCGATATCCGGATGTTGCCTATTTCAAACGAGATGCTGTCGAGATGTTCCGTAAATATGCTCAACCAGCCGGCGATATACAGCAGGGCAATGGGAACGCCGATCCATTTCAGGATGAAGGTGATCGTCTTGTTGCTTATGAAGTGATTGGCGAGACTGTAGACGAGGTAGATAAAGGCCACGCCCTGCGCCGCTCGGACAAGCCAGAAGCTGCCTATCGCTTCGGCGCTGACCGGCGTGGCGATGCCGAGCATTATGGCGGCCATCAGCACGGGCACCAGTGCGCCGGCATTGTGTATCGTCATGCGGAGGTCGAGGTAATTGCCCGATTGCGGTTCTTCGCGGAAAATCCGTATTCGGGAAACGACGCTTTTTGACAGGATCCACGATACGATCAGGGCCGTCAGTACAATGCCAATCTGGAGATAGAAGGCGGAACTCACCAGATGGGCGAGCGCATCCTTCTGGGCGGCCTGGGCCCATTCGGTCAGTTGTTGCATTCCATGGTCCCCGGTCCGTTCTTCGCTACCCGGACCGAATATGCCATGTCCGGGGATCGACGGCATTATTTAACCGCCTGATTGCCCGGCCGCTGACGGAACGGAGATGAAGCGGATACGGCCGAATTATTCAGGCCAATGGGCCGACTTCCTGAATCGTTGCGGCGTTCCAGGGGTCGATGATCTTGTGCCGGATCAGCCATTTGTCATCGACCTTGACCATTGTGTCGCGATAGCAGCCGATCAGCCGTACGGATTTTTCGTCCGTTTCGTTGTCCCAACTCATGCCCGCCCAGTAGGAAATGACCAGAAGCGTGCCGTCGCCCGGATCCTTCACCGCCATATGCTGGATCCAGTGCTGGCCTGTCGGCCTGTCGGAGGGGCTGAGGAAATGGGTCGCGAAACCGAAAACCCCGCCCGCTTCCCTGTTCCACAGCTTGCCGGTAACGTCGCGGATCGTGGCGTCGTCGGTAAAATTCGCCGGCACGCCGTCGATGTTTCCGGTGTCCATGCACCAAAGGTACCGTCTCAGCGTGGCAAACACGGCCTCGCGCTCTTCCAGGCTGATTTTCGCGTCGTTCATCTTGCTTCCTCCCGTTTCAGGTTACCTGAAACAGCCTAGATCAGATCGTGTTTGATTGGGATCGCCTCTGGCGACCCAACCAGACACGTGAATCTGATCTATCTTATGAAGATATAGCACCTTCACAGGTTTGAATGGAACCTGTTGCGGTTCCATTCAAACCTGATGTGCTATAGCGCTTTCCGGCTTGCAAGTTTTACGTGATCGTTCAGAGTCAGCGGCTAACGAGCCAGACAGGACCCTGGGAGGGGATGTTTCATGCTGATCACGGACGCGCAGGTGCATGTCTGGGCCGCCCATACGCCCGAACGGCCCTGGCCGGAATACGGTTTTGGCAAGGAGCACCGGCCCGTTCCCCTGTCCGCCGCGCAGTTGACGGCGGATATGGACGAAGCCGGCGTCGACCGCGCGGTGCTGGTGCCGCCCTCCTGGGAAGGGGAATACAACGATCTCGCCATCGCGGCGGCGCAGGACTATCCGGACCGTTTTGCGGTCATGGGCCGCTTTGAAATCGGCGACCGCGCGAACGAGGCGCGCTTGGCGGACTGGAAACGGCAACCGGGCATGCTCGGTATTCGCCTGACATTCCTGCGCGCGGAACAGCAGCAGTGGTTGAAGGACGGATCGGTCGACTGGTTCTGGACGAAGGCGGAGGCGCTAGGCATCCCCATCATGGTGTTGCCGCCGGGCCAGGTTCCGCAGATCGACAAAGTGGCGGCGCGGCATCCGGGACTGCGGCTGGTCATCGACCATCTGGCCATGTCCCGCGACGTCGCTGATCCGTTTGAAGCGGTGAAAGACGTCCTGACCCTGGCGCGGCACGGCAACGTGGCGGTGAAGACGACATGCCTGCCGGGCTATACGGACGAACCGTACCCGTTCGCGGGAATCCGCCATCATATAGAAGCGGTATTCGACCGGTTCGGTCCCGACCGCATGTTCTGGGGTACGGATCTGACACGCCTGCCATGCAGCTACCGGCAGGGCGTTACCCATTTTACCGAGGAACTGCCCTTCCTGAAGGGGAAGGATCTGGAACGAGTGATGGGAACGGGAATCTGCGACTGGCTGGGCTGGGCGTACTGACCCGGGGGCATATTTCGAAAGGGGAGGCTGAAATGGCGGTCATGCTGGGGAGTGGCGAATTCACCTATCGAGAGGAACGGGACTGGGCGAAGCTGCCGGACGGCTGGTATTTTGACGACGTGGCGGCCGTCGCGGTCGATGACAAGGATCAGGTTTACGTCTTCAACCGCGGCGAACACCCGATGATCGTGTTCGACCGGGACGGCAATTTCCTGCGATCCTGGGGCGAGGGTGTATTCAACCGGCCGCACGGGATTTCCGTGGCGGCGGACGGCACGCTGTACTGCACCGATGACGGCGACCACACGATGCGGCAATGCACGGCGGACGGCAAGGTGCTGATGACCATCGGCGTGCCGGGCCAGCCGGCGCCGTATATGAGCGGCGAACCCTTCCACCGCTGCACCCATACCGCGCAGTCGCCGCAGGGCGATATCTATGTGTCCGACGGCTACGGCAATGCGCGGGTGCACAAATATGCGCCGGACGGCAGGCTGCTGTTTTCCTGGGGCGAGCCCGGCACCGACCCCGGCCAGTTCAACATCGCGCATAACATCTGCTGCGACGCCGACGGCTGGGTCTATGTCGCCGACCGGGAAAATCACCGGGTGCAGGTGTTCAACGGTGACGGCAAATACGAAACCCAGTGGTACAACATGCACCGGCCCTGCGGACTGTGCATGGGCATGGCCGGCGATCCGAATTTCTATATCGGTGAACTGGGCCCGGGCATGAACGTGAACATGAACATGCCGAATATCGGGCCGCGCGTTTCCATTGTCACCAGCAAGGGGGAAACCCTGGCGCGGCTGGGCGTGCAGCCCGGCGGCTACGGGGCCGGACAGTTCATCGCGCCGCACGGGCTCGCGGTGGACCGGCATGGCGATATTTATGTCGGCGAAGTGTCCTTCACCAATCACCGCAATACCAATCGGGAGGCGCCGAAGGGCCTTGTCAGCCTGCGGAAACTCGTTCGCACCGGCGGGTGAACTGGCGGGCCGTCGCGGGTGTCACGGTTCAGCCAGGATCATGTCGGCGGCTTTTTCCGCGATCATGATGGTGGGGGCGTTGGTGTTGCCGCAGATCACATTCGGCATCACCGAGGCGTCGACGACATAAAGCCCTTCCATGCCGTGCACCTTCAGCCTCGGGTCTACCACGGCCATGGAATCGACGCCCATCTTGCAGGTGCCGGCGGGGTGCCAGTTGGAGGCGCCGTCCGCGCGGGCGTATTCGAGCAGCGCCGCGTCATCGGCGGTATCCTTGCCCGGCGTCAGTTCGTAATCGTAGTGCGGGCTGAACACCTTGGTTTCCATCATCCGGCGCGCGATCTTCATGCCTTCGACGGCAGTCCGCCGGTCGTTCTCGGTGCTCAGCATATTGTGCCAGATTGACGGTTGCGCCCGGAAATCCGGCGATTTCGCATGTACATAGCCCCGGCTTTCCAGCCGCAGCATGGTCACACCGATGGTCACGCCGGGTTCCGGGTCGAGCCTGCGATCCTGAATGGACTTGTAGGTGCCGGGCAGGATCTGGAACTGCACGTCGGGCGAGGCCAGTTCCTGCCGGGTGCGCACGAAGGCCCCGATCGGCAGGGTCGGCATCGACAGCACGCCGCGTTTGCGCAGGAAATAGTCGATCCCTTCGCGGAGGCCGCGCAGCCCCCGGACCCGGTCGTTGAAGGTCAGCGCCCCCTTGGTGCGCCAGCGCATCCGCACACAGTAATGGTCCTGCAGGTTTTCGCCGACGCCCGGCAGGTCATGGACAACCGGAATCCCCAGCCCTTGCAGCCGTTCGGGATTGCCGACGCCGGACAGTTCCAGAATCTGCGGGGAGGCAAAGGCGCCGCCTGACAGGATCACCGCGCCGCCGGCCCGCGCCTCCCGGTCCTGGCCGCGCTGGTCGTATTCTACGCCGACGGCCTTCTTGCCCTCGAAAATGACCCGTTTTACGGTCGCTTCCGGCTGGATATCCAGGTTGGGCCGGGATTTCGCCGGGTTCAGATAGGCCACCGCCGTGCTGCAGCGCCTGCCGTTGCGGATTGTCGCCTGATGATAGCCGATGCCTTCCTGCACGCGGCCGTTGATATCCTCGTTATAGGGAATGCCGGCCTCGATCCCGGCCGCGATCATCGCCTCGCAGATATCGGCTTTTTCATTGACGTTGGAGACGCTGAGCGGCCCGCCCACGCCGTGGATATCGCTTTCGCCGCGTTCGTTGTCTTCGGCCTTGCGGAAATAGGGCAGGACCTCGTCATAGGACCAGCCCCGGCAGCCCATCTGCGCCCAGGTGTCGAAATCCTCGACCTGCCCGCGCACATAGACCATGCCGTTGATGGAACTGGAACCGCCCAGCACCTTGCCGCGCGGCAGGAAGTATTTCTTGCCGTGGTTATATTCTTCGGGTTCTGATTCCAGGCACCAGTTCACATCCGGGTTGATGACGTTCTTGCCGTAACCGAGCGGTATATGGATCCAGAAATTCCGGTCTTCCGGACCGGCTTCCAGCAGCAGCACCCTGTTCTTCGGTTCGGCGCTCAGCCGGTTCGCCAGCACGCATCCGGCCGAACCCGCGCCGACGATGATATAATCGTAATCCATAGCCGCAATCCTCCCGCATGCCCCCGGCGCCGGTTTTCCCGGCATTGTCGCAAGGGGGAAGGCTAAAGTAATTCAGCGTAGCCCGGCAAGCGCCGCTTCCAGCCGTTTCAGGTCTCCGGCGCGGCCCGGAACGCCAAAGCGCAGCCAGTTCGGGTTGTGGTCGAAATTGCGGATCAAAATGCCGGACGCGCCCAGCCGCCGGCAAATTTCCGGGGCGCGCGCATCGTCGACCAGCCGGAAAAGATCGGTGCCGCCGGTGACGTGCAGGTTCGCGGCGGCCAGAACGGCGTCCAGCGCGGCGCGCCGTTCGGCAAGCCGCTTGCGCGCGCCAGCTATCCAGCCGTCATCGGTCAGCGCCCGTGCGCCGATTTCCTGCGCCGGGCCGGAGACGGCCCAGGGACCGAGCCGCCGCGCCAGCGGTTCGATCAGTTCCGGCGGTCCGGCGGCAAAGCCGAGCCGCAGTCCCGCCAGTCCGAAGAACTTGCCGAAACTGCGCAGCACCACGACGCGGTGCGCCTCGCTAAGATGGGGCAGGACGCTTGATTCGGGCGCAACATCCGCAAAGGCCTCGTCGACGATCAGCAGGCCGCGCCATGCGGTGATCGCCGCGGCGAGCGCCAGCAACTCCGTGGGCCGGGCGGTCCGGCCGTCCGGGTTGTTCGGGTTTACGACCACGACGATATCCGCCGCGCCCGACGCGGCAATGCTGGCTACATTCCGGATTTCATATCCCCGTTCCCGCCAGACACGTTCGTGTTCGGCATAGGTCGGTCCGACAATCGCAATCCGCCCCGCCGCGGCGATGCCGGGCAGGGATTGCAGCACGGCCTGCGACCCGGCCGCCGCGACCAGCGCAACGCCGTCCGGCACGCGGTAGTAGCGCCGGGCCGCCGCCAGCAACCCGTTCATCGCGCCGGATTGCGGCAGGCGCTGCCAGGTTTCCGCCATGACATCCAGGCCGGGATAGGAATCGGGATTTATCCCCGTGGAAAGGTCCAGCCATCCCGCCGCGGGAACGCCGAAACGGGCTTCGGCATCGGCAATATCGCCGCCATGGGGCAGGGGGGAGGGGTCGGTTGTATCCATCTTCGTCAGCATACGATGCCGCACCAACGTGTTGCTATCCTCATCGTTATAGAATCGGCGTGCCATCGACGTCGCTTGTTCCGGGTTGTGCCCGCGTATAGATTTTGCCCATACAGGGCCGCGTCTGCGGGCGGCGGCATATGTTCAGTAAGCGCCCGGACGGGTGGCAATTTACAAGGGGTATCGGACATGGCTGGTAACGGCAGGATTGCGATTGTGACAGGGGCGGGCAGCGGGATCGGGCGGGCGTCCGCCGTGGCGCTGCTCAAGGCGGGATATTCGGTGGCAATTGCCAGCCGGGGCATGGAAGGGCTGCAGGGGACCATCGACGCGGCCGGCGCCGATGGGGAACGCGCGCTTGCGGTGCCGACCGATGTCGGCAAGCAGGATCAGGTCGATAACATGTTCGCCAAAGTGATCGAAAAATTCGGCCGGCGGCTGGACGTTATCTTCAACAATGCGGGCGGCGGCACCCCGGCGATCGGGCTGGAAGAGCTGACCTTCGAGCAGTATCAGAATTGCGTCGCGGTGAATTTGTTCAGCACTTTCCTGTGCACCCAGCATGCGATCCGCATCATGAAGGACCAGACGCCGCAGGGCGGCCGCATCATCAACAACGGTTCGATTTCCGCGCATGTGCCGCGGCCGAACTCACTGCCCTACACGTCCTGCAAGCACGCGATCACCGGCATGACCCGGTCGACCGCGCTGGACGGGCGCAAATACAATATCGCGTGCAGCCAGATCGATATCGGCAATGCCGCAACGCCGATGACCGACCGCATGGTCGCCGGCGTGCTGCAGGCGGATGGCTCGACCGCGGCGGAAGTGCGCATGGATGTGCAGCATGTCGCCGACGCGGTTGTGATGATGGCCAACCTGCCGCTGGATACGAATATCCAGTTCATGACCATCATGGCGACCAAGATGCCCTTCATAGGCCGAGGCTGATGGCTGGCGGGGACAAGCCCGACCTTCTGGTCGTCTGCCACACGGCGCCGTTCCTGCTGGCCGACCTTGAGGCGGAATACACGCTGCATAACCTGTTCCTTGCCGACGACAGGGAAGCGCTGCTGGCCGAGGTGGGGGACCGCATTCGCGGCATCCTCGCCGGCGGCATGCAGGGGCCGGACGCGGCGCTGATCAACCGGCTGCCGAATCTGGAGATCATCGCGTCCAACAGCGTCGGTTACGATGCGACCGACGTGGCGGCGGCGAATGCGCGCGGCGTGCCCGTGACCCATACGCCGGATGTGCTGACGGATGACGTGGCCGATCTGGGCATGGCGTTCATTATCATGGCGCCGCGCCGGATCGCGGAAGCCGAACGCTTCCTGCGCGCCGGGAAATGGCAGCAGGGGCGGATGGAACTGGGGACCAATCTGCGGGGTAAGAAGCTCGGCATTCTGGGGCTGGGCCGGGTCGGCAGCGCGCTGGCGAAGCGGGCGCAGGGTTTCGGCCTCGATATCGGTTTCTATGACATCGTGCCGAAGAACGACACGCCCTACCGCGTCTACAGCAGCCTGCTGGAAATGGCGGAAGACAGCGATATTCTGTTTGTCTCCTGCCAGGGCGGGGAAAGCACGCGGAAACTGGTCAGCGCCGAGGTGCTCGATGCGCTGGGCCCCAGAGGGTTCCTCGTCAATGTCGCGCGAGGCACCATCGTCGATCAGGACGCGCTGGTGGCCGCGGTCAGGGAGAAGCGAATCGCCGGTGCGGCAGTGGATGTATTCGAGGACGAACCAAACGCGCCGGAAGAACTGTTCGATGTCGAGAACATCATCATGACTCCGCATATCGCCAGTTCCACCGGTGAAACCCGCCGGGCGATGGCCGACCTGGTGCTGGAAAACCTGCGCCTGCATTTCGCCGGCAAGCCGCTGAAGACGCCGGTAAGAGTTTAGTTTTTGCCCTCAGGCGCCGGTTGTCCGGCGTCTGAGGGGAAGACATAAAATCAACTATAGCTGCGGCTCATGCCCTCCGACGGGTCGGCCTGCGGGCCGTAGGGGACGATCGGGTAACGCAAGCCCACTTTGGACAGGCCTTCCAGTCCCTCGATGCCGCGGACGAACTCATCGGGCGGCATGGCGATCAGCAATTCGTCATCGGCGACGCCGCCGTATCGGCGTTCGGCAAAGCAGGGGATGGAAATGCTGGTTTCCTTCGTCGCCAGTGCTCGGCCCCAGGAATCGGAACACGCGCTTTCGCCGGTAATCGTCATGTCGTAACGCTTGTAGCGCTTCCACTGCAACCCGTTGACGAACAGGATGATCTGGCCCGGCGTACCATAAAACAGCACGATGTCCGGATCGTCGATACGCCCCGACCGCAGCGGCGATACGACGGTTCCCATGAATTTTCCGGCTGGTACGCGGGTCATTTGCAGCTGATGCTGGTGGGCTGCCTCCCGGTTCTCGAACCAGACACCGTCCATATGTTCGCCGGACAGGCAGGCCTCGACCGGCTGGTCGATACCCATGACGCCGCCGCAATTGGAGCCGGGCCGGACATTATCTGCGCCGATTCCAAGCGTGAATCCGGCCATTCGGGCCTGGGTGACAAGTTGGCATGTCGTGTGTCGCCTGCCCTCGGTCGGCCACCGCAATCCGGGAATTTTCTCCATATCTTCCCGGCGGGTAAATTGTTTCATGGCAATAGGCAAAGTCCGGATTTTCAGCAGTTCCAGAAGCTTGCCCGCAAGTGTCTTCAGTGTCGCGCCATCGACGCTGGAATCGGTCATAGGTTCTCTCCCTCAAGTCCCTTGGTACTTTTAACGTTAGCACGGAAACGCCGCATTGTTGCGAGACATCGAAATGCTCGTTAAAATAGTATTTCCGCGCGATGGGCTTGTTCAGGGCGCTACCAGGAAGTATGACTTGTTACCATACCATGATAGTACAGGTTGCGAGTGTACCGGTACGGCATGCAAGGGGCGGGCAAGCGGGTTGGTTAAAAGGGCATTCGGTCATGTGTTCTCCGTGCCGGGAACTGCAATGGCTCTGGCGGGCGGGTTCCGGCCGCCACGGGCATTTCCTCCGCGATCGCGCGATGCCGAGGGACGTGCCGGTGAATAATCAGCAAAAAACCGAAGAACTCCGATTTCGTGAGGCGATGGAAAACGCCGTACAGGGTTTTCTTGTTCACCAGGACTTCAAGCCGATCTTCGCCAACAAGGCGTTTGCCGAATTGTTCGGGTATTCAGATCCTGAAGCGATCATGGCTAAGGACTCTATCATGGAGCTTTACGCGCCGAATGAACGCGAACGGCTGCGTGGTTACCGCGATGCCCGGCTGCAGGGCATGCCCGCGCCGTCGTCATACGAATACCAGGGACTGCGCGCTGACGGAACGCTCGTCTGGCTGGAAAATTTCGTACGTCTTGTCGATTGGGGCGGTGTACCCGCAATTTTCAGTTCGGCGACGGATATTTCCGACCGGAAGAGAACCGAAATGCTTTTACGAGAAAGCGAGCGGCGGTTCCGGGACTATGCCGAGTCGGCTACCGACTGGTTGTGGGAAATGGATGAAAGCCTGCGCTGGACCTATTTTTCCGGCCGGTTCGAGGATGCGACCGGGCATCCGCCTTCCCGATTTATTGGCAAGAGCCGCCGGGAATTCATCGAACAGGGTGACACTGTCTATGGCCCGATGACGACGCGTGAGGACTGGGAGAAGCATCTGGCCGACCTGGATGCCCGTCGACCGTTCCGGAATTTTCTCCATCCCCGAATACTGCCCGATGGCCAGGTTCGCTACATGTCGATAAGCGGCAAACCGGTCTGGGATGACGACGGCAGCTTCAAGGGCTACCGGGGCACCGGCGCCAATGTGACTGATCAGGTTACGGCCGAACTGGCATTGCGCCAGCGCGAGATGGAATTGCGCATGCATCGCGACCAGGCGCAGGAAGCCAATCTCGCGAAATCGAAGTTCCTCGCGAATGTCAGCCACGAATTGCGGACGCCGCTCAACGCGATCATCGGCTTTTCCGATATCATGAGTCAGTCGCTGCTGGGAGAACATGACCCGGTGCGCTATCGGGAATATTCAAGGAATATTCATGACAGCGCCGGTCAACTTTTGAAGCTGATCACCGACATCATGGATATCACGACAATCCAGGCGGGCGAGCATCCGTATGCGAACGAGACCTTTTCGTTCGCGGAAATCGTCGACGAATGCTTCGAACTTACCCGGCAACAGGCGCCGAACAGGGTTGTTTCCCTGAAGCGGGACATCCCGGAGGACCTGCCGCCGCTATGTGCAGACCGCAAGGCCATACAGCGTATATTGCTGAACCTGCTGTCCAACGCGACCCGGTTTACGCCGGATGGCGGGCTGGTCACGGTATCGGTGCGTCTGACCGGGGACTGGTTCGATGTCGCGATTACGGATAACGGCGCCGGCATTCCGCCGGAAGATCTGCCCAGGCTTACCGACCCGTTCGAACGTGGTCAGCGCGACCCCTATAGAAGCGAGGAAGGCGCCGGCCTTGGTCTGACGATTGTCCAGTCGCTGGTCGAAATGCATGGCGGCAAGCTCAGGATCGAAAGCGAACTGGGCAAGGGAACGAAAGTCAGTTTCATGCTGCCGTCCGTAGCGGCCTGAATGCCCGAACGACTCAGCCGTGCAGCGCCGCTTTGGCCAGCATGACATGGATGCCTTTGTGGACGTTTACGGTCTGGCTCACATGCAGGTCCGCCGCGAGGCTGCACAGCATATAGGCCTCTTCGCGTGACAGGTTGGCTTTCTCCTGAATGAGGACGATCATCTCGCGCAGCGCCTGCTTCGCGGCGGCGTCGAGCGAGGGATCGATACCGGTCGTGAGATAATGGGTCTCGGTTTCGGCTCGCGGCATGGAAATCGCGCCGGCCTTGTGCACGGTCAACTGAAACGTTCCCGACAGGCAGGTTTCGATGGCGGTGCCGTCAACCTCCCCGTCGCCCTGCACCGCATGGCCGTCACCGGCGGAAAACAGCGCGCCGTCGTTGAAGACCGGCAGGAAGAGCGTTGTGCCTTTACCGAGCGCCTTGATATCCAGGTTGCCGCCATGGGCGCGGGGTATGATCGAGGTGATGCGGCCCCATTCGGGCGGCGGCGCGACGCCCATGACGCCAAAGAAGGGGCTGAGCGGCAGATCGACGCCCCAGGGCATGCGCCCGGTCATGGTTTCCCTGTCGAGCGGAATGTGAACCAGCGTCATTGCGGGAAAATCCTCGGGCAGGGTTCCCGAAAGCGGCCGGATACGGTTCCAGCCCCAGTTCTGTCGCAGCGACACGTCGAGGATCTTCACCTCCAGCATATCGCCCGGTTTCGCGCCCTGCACCGCTACCGGACCGGTCATGATATGGCCGGCCTGGGCGGCCGCGACTTTCCGGTGAATAACCGGATGTTCGGGCAGGATTTCGAACCCGTCGGGCGGCATGATGTCAGGTCCGCCGGAAACGGTATGCAGGGTTACGGTATCGCCGGACTGGATTTCCAGTACTGGCGGCAGGGCCGCATCGAAGATGCCCCAATGAACGGTTTCCGGGCTGGCGTCGACCACATGGCTTGCAGGCATCACGCATCCTTTCCGAAATTCACAGATCAATCCGATAGAACGCCGAGGCGTTCTTCGAAAACAGTTTCTCCTGATCCTCGCGGGGAAAATCAGCGACGATCGTCTTGAAGGAATCGTAAATCATGTCGTAGCTGGCGCGCAGCCCGTCGACAGGATAGTTGCTGGCGAACATGCAACGGTCGATGCCGAAAATTTCGATGGTTTCCAGAACGATGGGCCGGTTGTCTTCGAGCAGCCAGGGCCCGTCCGGCAGGCACAGGCAGGAGATTTTCGTCACCACATTCGGGCAATCGGCCAGGGCGTGCATACCGCGCCGCCACATGTCGAGCCCCGCCGGGCTGCGGTCCCAGGGAAAGCCGGTATGGTTGAGGTTGATACGCGTGCCGGGAAAGGCGCGGGCCACCGCGGCCGCTTCCTCCAGGTGCCACGTCGGGACCCGAAGATCCCAGGACAGATCGTATTTTTCCAGCAGGGAGAATCCTTCCAGCCAGCGCGAATGCTGCATGGTGCCGGGCGCACCCGGAGTCATGGAATCTTTCGAGGATGCGGTGACCGGTTTCGAGCGGATGCCGCGCATCAGGGGAATGGCCGCCTGTTTCGCCAGAACTTCCTCGCTGTTGTCCCGGTCGAGCCAGGCGTGGCCGACAATGGCGTTGGGGAAGCCGTAGCGCGCATTCAGCGCCATGATCCATTCGCTTTCCTGGACCTGGGAATCGCGGTGGCATTCCGCTTCGCAATGCACCGTGCCGATCACATTGTGCTTCGCGGAATCCCTCCGGTAATCCTCCGGCAGGTAGTTGCGACGGATCGCCGTGTTGTCGCCCAGAAAGAAGTCGGTCCGCGGCGGCCCGGACAGAGACGGATAGTCCAGATGGTCGAGGTCCCATAGGTGATGATGCGCGTCGATTATGGCGATGTCGTCGATCCGGCTCATGCGGCAGGCTCCGTCGCGGTAAAGGCGCCCCAGTGAGAACTGTGACTGATCCTGCCCATGTTTTCCCCCAATCGGTTACAGACCCGTACGCTACAAGCCTGGCCGAAAATTGGCCAGAGCCAGCATTGCATCCGCATATTGTCATTTTCTCCCTCATTTGGGCGATTTCGGCCGGGAGACATTACCCTCCAATGCAAATCGTCAAACCAATCAATGAGGAACCGAATATGGGCAAGGCCGTTATCAGCGCTACTGAACACCGCGCCATCCTGGATGCGTATTGGGAACAGATCGAGTTCGGCAGCCGGCCTGAATCGGCGGTGAATCTGGCGACTATTGTGTATCAGCAACGGCACCCTGCCGTCCCCGTTGCGGAAGCGCGCAACGTTGTCGACGGTATCCTCGAATCGACGCGGATGGTCAATTGACCCCCGACGGAAGTTGGGATGGTGGCGGCAAAATGATATATGCACCCGTTTTGTATTCGGAAGACCGGCGCCTTGTGACAGACGCCTTTACCGGCGAATTGCAGCGCGGGCAGGCTCGCCGGGCCGCGCTCAATTACGCGACGGCGGTTTATCTGCAGCGTCATCCCTTCCTTGCCGTTGGCGAGGCCCGCGCCATGATCCGCGCCGCCCTGGGCGAAAACGCCTGACAGCACAACACGACACGTCTTTGTTGCCTTGTCAGGGACGGTGCTGTACCTACGCGCCTGTCGGCAATCGCGAGGACGGGGACGGGGATTGAAATCGGCCAATGCCGCCTTCTGCCGTGATATTGCGGTTGAGGCAAAGGTGACCGCCGCTCCCGTCAGCGCCTTTTATACGACCGATGGTCCGGAACATTTCGTCCGCTTCTGCTTCTCGAAAAAGGACGATGTGCCGGACGAGGCGATCTGCTTTATCTTTATGGAATTAAAGCAAATTCACGTGGTAAATCAGAATCACCTCGGGCGATTCTGATTTACCACGATTTGATTTCGGGAAACGCCTGATAGGATAGGCGTCAGAGGGATATTAAAATACGGATGGGGAATATGACGGACAGCAATGACGGCAAGGGAATGCGCAAGGGGCTGACCAGCTACGGGGATGCCGGGTTTTCCCTGTTTCTGCGCAAGGCCTTCATCAAGGCGATGGGCTACAGCGACGATGCGCTCGACCGGCCGATTGTCGGCGTCATCAATACGTTCAGCGGCTACAACGCATGCCACAGAAACGCGCCGGACCTTGTGGAGGCGATCAAGCGCGGCGTGATGCTGGCGGGGGGGCTGCCGGTCGAGTTTCCGACCATATCCGTCCATGAGTCCTTCTCCCACCCGACCTCGATGTTCATGCGGAACCTGATGTCGATGGACACGGAGGAAATGATCCGCGCCCAGCCGATGGATGCGACCGTCATGATCGGCGGCTGCGACAAGACCGTGCCGGCGCAGTTGATGGGCGCCGCCAGCGCCGGAGTCCCGGCGATCTCCGTGGTGACCGGGCCGATGATGACCGGCAGCCACCGGGGCGAGCGGCTGGGCGCCTGCACCGATTGCCGGCGTTACTGGGGCATGTACCGGGCGGGCGAAATCGACGAGGCGGAGACCGAGGAGGTCAGCGGCAGGCTGGCGCCGACCGCGGGCACCTGCATGGTGATGGGCACGGCCAGCACGATGGCCTGCATGACCGAAGCGCTGGGCATGATGCTGCCCGGCGGCGCCGCGATCCCGGCGGTGGCGGCCGACCGGCTGCGCCATGCGGAAGCCGCCGGCACCCGCGCTGTGGCAATGGCGAAAACGGGCGGGCCAACCCCGGCCGAAATCATGACCCCGGAAGCGTTCTCGAACGCCTTTCGCGTGCTGCTGGCAATCGGCGGATCGACCAACGGGCTGGTGCATATGACGGCGGTCGCCGGGCGGCTTGGAATCAAGGTCGACCTGGAGGCGATCGATCGCCTGGGCCAGGAAACGCCGGTGCTGGTCGACCTCAAGCCTTCGGGGCAGCACTATATGGAGGACCTGGAGAAAGCCGGCGGGCTGATGACGGTGTTGCGGGAACTGAAGCCGCTGCTGCATCTCGACTGCATGACCGTCACCGGCCGGACGCTTGGCGAAGAGATCGAGGCGGCCTCGCCGCCGTTCAAACAGGACGTGGTGCGGCCGTTCGGTAACCCGCTTTATCCGCAGGGCGGTATCGCCGTGTTGCGCGGCAATCTCGCCCCGGAAGGCGCCATTGTGAAACAGTCGGCGGCAAGCGAGCGGCTGATGACGCATACCGGTCGCGCCGTCGTATTCAAAAATCAGGAAGACCTTGCCGCGCGGATCGACTCCCCGGACCTGGATGTCACGGCGGACGATGTCCTGATCATGCAGAATGCCGGGCCGAAAGGCGCGCCGGGCATGCCCGAATCCGGCTATCTGCCGATTCCGAAGAAGCTGGCCTCGAAGGGTGTGAAGGACATGTTGCGGATGTCGGATGCGCGGATGAGCGGCACGGCCTTCGGGTCCATCGTCCTGCATATAACTCCGGAATCCTATGTCGGCGGGCCGCTGGGGCTGGTGCGCGACGGCGACATGATCAAACTGGACGTGCCGAACCGGTCGCTGGAACTGCTGGTGGACGATGCGGAACTGGCGCGCCGCCGGGCCGAATGGACCGCGCCGCCGCCGCATGAAGGGTCCGAACGCGGCTATCTGAAACTGTATATGGACCATGTGCGGCAGGCGGATGAAGGCGCGGATTTCGACTTCCTTGCCAAGGCCCCCGACGGCCGCACGACTCCTGTGTGAGGACGCCATGACCCTGCCTCTCGACGCGACGCTGAAGCTTGGCATCCAGACGATCCATCGCCGGACCGAACCGGCGACCGGGGTATGGGAGCCGCGTATCGACGAACTGGTGTCGTTCGTCGAAATGGTCGACCGCTGCGGCTACGATTCGATCTGGCTCGGCGATCATGTCTCGTTTCCGATCCCGTTTTTCGACCCGCTGATGATGATCGCGCAGGCGGCGGTGGTCAGCCGCAGGCTGACTTTCGGTACGGGCGTCTACCTGTTGCCCTTGCGCCATCCGGCGCCGGTGGCCAAACAGGTATCCACCCTGGATCACCTGACCGAGGGGCGGCTGATTTTCGGCGTCGGCGTCGGCGGGGAGTTTCCCAAGGAATACGAACTCTGCGGCGTGCCCAGGGCCGAACGCGGCGCGCGGCTGAGCGAAGGCATCGACGTGTTGCGCAAGCTGTGGACCGGGGAACCGGTATCGCATAATGGCAGGTTCTACAATTTCACCGATATACCGATGAAGCCGCCGGGCCGGCAGCCGGGTGGGCCGCCGATCTGGTGCGGCGGGCGTTCCGAGGCCGCGCTGCGCCGCGCGGGACAGCAGGCGGATGGCTGGATTTCCTATGTCGTGACACCGCAGATGTATGCCGAATCGCTGGCCCGGATCGCTGAAGCCTCGCAACAGGCAAATCGCCGGATGGAACGCTATGGCACCGGGCACCTGCTGTTCGCCCGGCTGGACGACAGTTACGAGGCGGCGCATGACGCGGCGACCGAAACGCTGAGCATTCGCTACAATATGGATTTCAGGAAAGCGGCGGCCCGTTATGCGGCGCTGGGAACCCCGGAACAGGTTGCGGAAACCATCCGGGCGTTCCATGCGGCGGGCGCCCGTCATGTAGTGCTCGACCTGCTGGGGCCCTATGAGCAGCGGACGGCGCAGATCGAACGTTTCGCCGGAGATGTCATTCCGCTTCTGCAGGACCTGACAGGGACGGTATAGCCTGTTTATTGTTATTTCACCGATTGCGCGCTCGCGCGGTCGGGAATCCCCCCTTATAAGGGTGACCAGAGCGAATCCCCGATAATCAGGAGCTTCGATGGAATATACAAATTTCGGAAAAACCGGGATGCGCGTGAGCGTTGCCGGTCTGGGGTGTGGCGGCGGCAGCCGGCTTGGCAAGAACCGCGGCATGAGCAAGGCGGAATCGGTGGCGCTGGTGCGGACGGCGATGGACCTGGGCGTCAATTACCTCGATACCGCGCATAACTATACGACGGAAGATATCGTCGGAGAGGCGATAAAGGCGATGCCGCGCGATCAGATTTACGTCGGCACCAAATCGATAATCCGCAGGGACGGCAGGATGCTGTCGGTTGAGGAGGTCATCGCGAGCCTGGAGAATTCGCTGCGGGAACTCGGCACGGACTATGTCGATGTGTTCCAGTTTCATGCGATCACGCCGGAAACGTATGACGATGCGCTGAATATCTATGCGCCGGCGCTGCTGAAGGAAAAGGAAAAGGGCAAGCTGCGCTTCCTGGGCTTCTCCGAATCGCCGCCGAACGATCCGAACCAGGAGGTGCTGAAGCGCGCCGCGAAGGACGATGTCTGGGAGGCGATCATGTTGGGCTTCCACATGATGCACCAGAATGCGCGGCACAACGCGTTCCCCTATACACAGGAGAAGGGGATCGGCACGCTGCTGATGTTTGTTGTCCGCAGCATCTTCAGTATTGAAGGACGCCTGCAGTCGGACATGAAGGAACTGGCGGCCGCGGGCAAGGTGCCGCAATGGCTGGCGGACAAGGAAAATCCCCTGGACTTTCTCATCCATGAAGGCGGCGCGGATAGCGTGATCGACGCGGCATATCGCTATGCGCGGCATGAGCCGGGCGCCGATATCATCCTGTTCGGTACCGGCAATGTGGAGCATCTGAAAACCAATCTGGCGTCGATTCTGGCGCCGCCGCTGCCAAAGGAAGACGTGGCAAAGCTCGAAGAACTGTTCGGCCATTTATACGGCGTCGGGCTGGATGTGCCGCAAAAACGGACAGCGTGACGAATAACACTATTTACGGGAGAAACCGATGGATCTGGGAATCAAGGGGAAAAGCGCCCTCGTACTGGGCGCCAGCAAGGGGCTCGGCTATTCGACGGCGCGGGCGCTGGCGCAGGAAGGCGTGGACATCGCGCTGAGCAGCTCCAGCCAGGAGCGCGCCGATGAAGCCGCAAGGAAACTCGCCGCCGAAACCGGCGCCAAAGTCGTCGGTCTGGTCGGCGATGTGTCAAATCCGGACAACATGAACGTGCTCGCCGATGCCGCCGTGAAGGCGCTGGGCGGGGTCGATATCCTGGTCAACAATCACGGCGGTCCGGCGCTGGGTTTCGCGATGGACCTGAAGGAGGAAGTGCTGCGCCAGCAGTTCGATTCCATGGTGGTCAGCATCATCCGGATCACCAGCCTGCTGGTGCCGGGCATGATCGAAAACAAATGGGGCCGGGTCCTGTTCATCGGTTCCTCCGGCAATATCGAACCGCTCAACAACATGGTGCTGTCGAACACGCTTCGCGGTGCAATTGTGAATTATTCGAAGACGCTGGCGAACGAAATCGGCAGGGACGGCGTGACCGTCAATGTCATCGCCCCGGGCGGCGTGTTGACCGATCGGACGCGGTCGTCGTCGGAAAACGACGCCAAGCGGCTCGGCATTACCTTCGAGGAAGCGCTGGCGCGCCGCGTATCGACCGTGCCGATGGGCCGGTTCGGCGATCCGGACGAATTCGGCGGTGTCGCGGCGTTCATGTGCTCGCAGCAGGCCGGCTACTGCACCGGTTCGATCTGGCGTGTCGATGGCGGCCGGATCAAGAACATCATCTGAGGAACCCGCATGAAACTCGTCAGTTATCGCGATGCCTCCGGCGACACCTACGGGGTCGCCGATGGCGGCGGCATCATAGAGGTCGGCCGGGCTTCCGGGCTTGGTCATGCGGATCTGAAATCTGTCCTGGAAGCGGACGCGCTGGACGCGGTGCGTGATTTCGCCGCCGGCCGGCCGGCGGATGCGGCGCTGGACGATGTCACGTTGCTGCCGCCCATCGGCAAACCGGACAAGATCATCATGGTCGGGCTGAACTACGCGACGCATATTGCCGAAACGGGGCGTGACAAGCCGCAATACCCGATGCTGTTTCCGCGCTATGCCAATTCCCAGGTCGGTCACGGCCAGCCGATGATCCGGCCGAAAGTGTCGGAATGTTTCGACTTCGAAGGCGAAATGGCCTTTGTGGTCGGCAAGGCGGGCCGCCATGTGGCAAAGGAGGATGCCTACGGTCACGTGGCCGGCTACGCCTGTTACAATGACGGCAGCATCCGTGACTGGCAGCGCCACACGATCCAGTTCATGCCGGGGAAGAGCTTTATAGGCACCGGCAGTTTCGGTCCCTGGCTGGTCACCACCGACGAAATTCCCGACCCGGAGGTGATGTCGCTGGTGACGCGATTGAATGGCGAGGAAATGCAGCGGGCGACCATCGACGACCTGGTTTTCGGCGTACCGGAACTGATGGCCTATATCACGACGTTTACCGAACTGGTGCCCGGCGACGTGGTCGTGACCGGCACGACCGGCGGCGTCGGCGCCTATCGTACGCCGCCCTTGTGGATGAAGGATGGCGACACGGTTGAAGTCGAAATTTCCGGTATCGGCGTGCTGCGGAATCCGATTGTCAACGAATAACCGGCTGTGAACAAACCGGTCCGCTTGCTGTCAAAAGGGCGCGGGCCGGTTTCTTATACAAGTCGGGAGGAGACCTATTCGTGCACCAGGACTTCGCTCTCGACGATATATGACGTAACGGATTCGATGAACAGTGCGCCGTCGGCGAACATGGCCTTCGCTTCCGGCGTCGCCAGCGCCGTCTTCATCGCCTCCTCGTCATCGAACCACATTTCAACGATCCCGTCATAGGACTGGTCTGCCGGCGGCAGGTCGGGATGGCGTGCGTCGCCGACCACATGATGCTGAACATAGCGCCGGACACCGGGCACGTTCTGACCCAGCGGGCCGTGAATTTCCAGCCAGTGCTCGCGGAACTGCTCCGAAGTGAACTCCGGCTTCCGTTTCAGTAATCCCATGCGTTTTATCATAGATTAGCCCCTTGTCGCATTGTTAACGGAAGTCGAACCCGCGTCCCTTGAGCTGCTGGCGCAGCTTGTCGCGCTGCGGCGGGTGGAATTTCTTGTCCATGTCATGGGTCCATGAATCCGGCGTGGTCTTGACGCCATGCGACGTGTAGTGCTCCGCGAGCGCGGAGTCGTACGCCTCCATGGACGCAACCGTCGCCTTTTCGTCGTATTTTTCGTAATGGATGGTCATGCCGGTATCCATGCGCGGCTTCTGGTCCGGCGCCTGCGCCGGCCAGCCAAGGCACATGCCGAACACGCAATAGACCCGCTGCGGCAGCCCCAGAATTTCAGCGATTTTTTCCGGATCGTTGCGGACGGCGCCGATCATCAGCCCGCGCAGCCCGATGGATTCCGCGGCGAGATAGGCTGACATGCCAACGAGGGCGGCATCAATGCTGGACACCAGGCCGACTTCGAGGTTGTTATCGTTGAGATTATGCTGATGCAGGTTCAGCGCGTATTCGATCCGCCGCAAATCGGCGCAGAAGGCGATGAAAACAGGCGCCAGTGCGACGTGTTTCTGATTGCCGGTCGGTACCGACAGTTTCTGCTTCGTTTCCGGATCGCGGACCACGATGGCGGTGTAGGACTGGATATTCGAGGAAGTCGGGGAGCGAAAGGCCGCCTTCAGGACAGCTTCAATGGTTTCTTCTGTGACTTCCTGATCGCTGTATCGGCGAACGCTGACGCGGTGCAGCAGGCATTCGATGGTTTCGCTCGTTGTCGGGCTGGTCTCTGTCGTTGTCGTATCGGGCATGGCTTCTTTCCAGTTATCTTAACTATTCGAAACATGCCGGAACCCATAGCACGAAAGGGGCACATGGGTATAATCGCGTGAGGGACTGAAAGGCAAAATATCGGGAGCGTGGTATGGCGGCATTGCCGGAAAGCGTCATGGCCCTGATGCGGGCGTTCGGGAAGGCGTTCAACCGGGCCGATATCGACGGCATACTGGCCTGCGTCACCGAGGATTTTGAATGGCGCCAGGCCGCCGGACCCAATGCGCCGGACGGCAATGTCGTGTCCGGGCGGGAAGCGGTGCGGCAGGCGCTTGCCGAGCGGGATACGATGTACCGCGATATGCGTTTCTCCGAGGCGGAGGTCTTCATGGCGGGCGAGGACCGGGTCATCGGGACATTTCGGGCAACAGGGCAATACGCCACCGGTCAGGCGCTCGATGTTCGCGGGGTGGATATCTACACGCTGCGTGACGGGTTTATCGCGACCAAGGACAGTTACTGGAAGATCGTCACGCCGCAGTGAACAACCATTCGGTGCGCCGCGCGGCGACTGGTGGTATCACGTCGTATCGATACGTAATTTCTGCATAACCTCATTTTCACAAAGGATCGGTGACATGGGCGGAACGGCTCGAATTCTGGCTTTCGCGGGCAGCGCCCGTGACGGCTCCTTCAACAAGAAACTGATCCGCATCGCGGCCGATGGCGCGCGCGACGCGGGGGCGGCGGTTATCCTTCTGGATCTGCGCGATTACGAGATGCCGATCTATGACGGCGACCTGGAGGAGAACAACGGTCTTCCGGAAAACGCTCTCAGGTTGCGCGGCATTTTTGCGGAACATGACGGCTTGCTGATCGCGGCGCCGGAATACAACAGTTCGATCACCCCGTTGCTGAAGAATGTCATCGACTGGGTGTCGCGTCCGTCCGGTGACGATGCGGCGCTGAAATACATCGCGGGCAAGACGGCGGCGCTGGTCGCAACCGCGCCGGGCGCGCTGGGCGGGCTGCGGGGTCTGGTCCATGTCCGTCAGATCCTCGGTAATATCCAGGTGACGGTCCTGCCGAACCAGGTGACGGTGCCAGGCGCCAGATCGGCTTTCAAGGAGGATGGCAGTCTGGCCGATGAAGGGCAGCAGAAGGCAGTTCGGGCGGCTGGCGCGGCGCTGGCGACCGTTACGGCAAAGCTCGTCGCATGACCGCGCTGTCGGCGGATCAGCGCCGGGTCGTTGTCCAGATCGCCGCGGCCACGGTCTACTCGGCCGTCGTGATGTGGGTCGGCGCGACACAGCTTGCCGTCGACCCGGCTGTGACGACCAATCGGCTGCCTTTCGTGCTGGGCTGGCTGTTGCTGCCGGGGTTGTGCCTGCTGGCCGCCATTGTTCGCGTTGGCATGTCACGTTTCAACGATTCCGCCACATTTGACGGGTCGCCACCGCCAGCCGGCAGCCACGCGGAAATTGACCGCCGCTGTCTGCAGAACACGCTCGAACAGGTCGTGCTGGCCGCCATCGGCTGGATCGTGCTGGCGCTGGCGCTACCATCGTTCCATCTCGGCGTCATCCCGGCGATGGCAGTGTCCTTCGTCTTCGCGCGTCTGTGCTTCTGGATCGGTTATCGCCGGTCCGGGGCGTCGCGCGCCTTCGGCTTCGCGGCGACCTTCCTGCCGACGGTGGCGTCCTATGCGTGGACGCTGTTGCTGGTTTTCACGAATTAGATCAGGTGTGCTCTATCGCAGCAGGTCGCGAATCCCGACCGACTCGTCGGCCAGTTCCGCCGGAGAGGGCGTCCGTTTTGCCGTCATCAGGCGCTTGACCATACGCATGTCGCGGGCGCGGTTCAGTCCGATGGCGCCGGTGATCGTGTCGCCGTCACGCTGGAACAGGATGCCGTCCCGGGCGACGATATCGCCGCGCATCACCGTCCGGTTCCAATACAGCGGCACGCCGCAGACCTGAAGGTTCACATCGAACTGGTCCGACCAGAACCAGGGGATCTCGGCAAAGGGTGTATCCGCACCGCATATATTCCGCGCGGCGGCAATTGCCTGATTCTGTGCGTTCTGCCAGGATTCCAACCGGATATGCCGGCCCAGCAGCGGGTTGAAATGTTGCGTGACATCACCTGCCGCATAGATGGCGGGATCCGAGGTCCGGCAGTATTCGTCAACGGTGATACCATTATCGACCGCAAGACCCGCAGCCTCTGCCAGTGCGGTATCCGGCACGATTCCGATGCCGACGACGACCGCATCGGCGTTCAGACTGTCGCCGGATGACGTGATAACCCGTTCGACCCGGCCGGCGCCCTCGATACGCGCGATGCCGGTCCCCAGCCGCAAATCGACGCCGTTTTTCCGATGCAGTTCCGCGAAGACCGTACCTACCGCCATCGGCAGGGCGCGACCCATCAGCCGGTCCGCAAATTCCAGGACCGTGACGGTGCAGCCGCGGGTTCGCGCGCTTGCAGCGATCTCCAGCCCGATAAACCCGCCGCCGACAACGACAATGTGGCCCTGGCGCGCAAGGAGCCCGGCGATGGCGCGGCTGTCGTCGATGGTGCGGAGCGTACGCGTTTCCGGCAGTCCGGCGCCGGGGATGTCGAGCGTTCGGGCGTAACCGCCGGTGGTCAACAGAAGGCGGTCATAGGGAAGCTCTGTTCCGTCGTCCAGCCGAACACGCGCCGCCGCGCGGTCAATTTCAACGGCGAACTGCCCGAGATGGAGGTTGATGTTCCGGTCCGCGAACCAGTCTGCGGCGAACATCACCTGAAACGGGACATGGTCGCCCGCCAGCAATTCCTTCGACAGGGGCGGACGCTCATAGGGTAGATACGGTTCCGCGCCGACCAGATCGATCCGCCCCTCGAATCCGGCCGCGCGCATGGCTTCAACGGCCCGGCCGCCAGCCTGGCCTGCGCCGAGGACGACAATCGATTGTGTGTTCGTGACAGTCATACCTGAATATACAGGCCTGCCCCGCACAATGTCTGCACATCCGGCAGATATGCCGGTGACGCAATCGTCCGATCACGTATGTGTACATTGAAAACAGGTGAAATTTCGGGGAAAATTGCCATATAGTGTATTATCGAAATTACGGAATTGTTAGAGGGCTGGAACAATCGAAAACTCACCGCAAATCCCGGGAAGCGCGCAGCCAAAGCCTGAGGACGTCTCCTACGATCTCGATCGGGCGCTTTCCTCCATCGTATCCGTTCGGACGCAGATTCCCGCAGACGCTATGACGGCCCGGATGCTGGGCACGGAGCGGGCGGGACATGGCGTTGTCATCCGCGACAACGGCCTGATTTTGACAATCGGCTATCTGGTCACGGAAGCGGAAACGATCTGGATTGTCGATATCAATGGCAGGGCCATAGAAGGCCACGCCCTGGCCTATGACCAGGAAACCGGATTCGCGCTTGTTCAGGCGTTGGGGTCCCTGAACCTGCCGGCGATGCCGCTCGGCAGCGCGAAGGATCTGAAGGAAGGCGATATCGCCATTCTCGCCGGGCATGGCGGGCGGTCGCAGGCGATCAAGACCCAGATCCAGGCCAAGCGGGAATTCGCCGGCTACTGGGAGTATCTGCTGGAAGAAGCGATTTTCACCGCGCCGCCGCATCCGAACTGGGGCGGCGCCGGCCTGATCGGGGGTGACGGCAGCCTGTGCGGGATCGGGTCGCTGTTCGTGCAGCAGGTTGTGCCTGATAAGGGGCAGGTCGACGGCAATATGGTCGTCCCCATCGACATCCTGAAGCCGATCATGGACGACATGCTGACCTACGGAAAAGTGCAGAAGCCGCCGCGTCCCTGGCTTGGCATGATGACGACCGAAATGGAAGACGTGCTGGTCGTTGCGGGGCTGGTTGAAGACGGCCCTGCGCAGGAAGCGGATGTCCGCGTTGGGGATTTCGTGCTTGGCGTCAACGGTCGGCCGGTGGAGGAGCTTGCCGGCATGTTCCGGAATATCTGGTCGTCCGGCGAGGCCGGCGTCGAAATTCCGCTTACCCTGCAGCGGGACGGCGAATTGATCGACATCACCGTGAAATCGGTCAACCGCGCGGCACGACTGAAGTCGCCCCGGATGCATTAATCCGGGACAGGCGCCCGACCGGATTTTCCCAAAAAGCATGCGGGCACACGCCGGCGCCCTCCGGCGTGTGC